>NZ_NNRN01000043.1:0-64623 GCF_002252535.1 Brucella lupini | reverse complement strand
CTTGTCTAACAGAAGCCCTCCATTTTTGAAGGGGAAGTCCAGATCGGTACATCAAGCCGCCCGAGGAGATGCACCGTCTCTTCAGCCGCTATCCCGAAGCGCTCGCCCGAACCCTGCAGATCGCAGCCCGCTGCCGCTTCAATCTCGACGAGCTGGCCTATCAATATCCCGAGGAACGCGACGATCCTGCCCTTACACCGCAGGAGACGCTGGCGAAGCTCACCTGGGAAGGCGCCACCGAGCGCTACCCAGAAGGCGTGCCTGACAGTGTGACTGCCGCGCTTCAACATGAGCTGCGGTTGATTGAGAAGCTCGACTACGCGCCGTATTTCTTGACCGTGAATTCGATCGTCCGCTTCGCGCGATCGAAGGACATCCTTTGCCAAGGTCGCGGCTCGGCGGCCAACTCGGCGGTCTGCTACGTCCTCGGCATCACGTCGATCGATCCCGGCCGCAATGATCTTCTCTTCGAGCGCTTCGTGTCCGAGGAACGCCGGGAGCCGCCAGATATCGACGTCGATTTCGAACACGAGCGGCGCGAGATCGTCATGCAGTGGGTGTTCGACACCTACGGCCGCGACCATGCCGCGCTCTGTTCGACTGTCATCCGCTATCGCACCAAAGGCGCGCTGCGGGATGTCGGCAAGGCGCTAGGCCTGCCAGAGGATCTGATCGGCACCTTGTCGTCGCAGGTCTGGGCCTGGTCGGAGGAAGGCGTGGAACAGAAGCATGTCGAGGAGCTGAACCTCAATCTTGCCGATCGCCGCCTTCGCCTGACGCTCGATCTCGCTCGGCAGCTCATGGGCGCACCGCGCCATCTCAGCCAGCATCCAGGCGGTTTCGTGCTGACCCACGACAGGCTCGACGACCTTGTACCGATCGAGCCGGCCGCGATGAAGGACCGGCAGGTCATTGAATGGGACAAGGACGATATCGACGCCCTGAAGTTCATGAAGGTCGACGCCCTGGCGCTCGGAATGCTGACCTGCATGAAGAAGGGGCTGGATCTCCTGGCCGAGCACAAGGGCGTCAATCTCGATCTCGCCGCCATCCCAGCCGAGGACCCGCGCACCTACGCGATGATCCGCAAGGCGGACACGCTCGGGACCTTCCAGATCGAGAGCCGGGCACAGATGTCGATGCTGCTGCGTCTGAAGCCGCGCACCTATTACGATCTCGTCGTGCAGGTCGCGATCGTCAGGCCCGGTCCGATCCAGGGCGACATGGTGCACCCCTATCTTCGTCGCCGGGAGGGCCTTGAGCCCGTCCACTACCCGAAGCCCGAGCTGGAGAAGGTGCTCGGCAAGACGCTCGGCGTGCCGCTCTTTCAGGAGCAGGCAATGCGTGTCGCCATCGAATGCGCCGGCTTCACTCCCGGCGAGGCCGATATGCTTCGCAAGTCGATGGCCACCTTCAAGTTCACCGGCGGCGTCTCCCATTTCCGCGACAAGCTGATCGCCGGCATGGTGGCTAATGGCTATGAGCAGGCGTTCGCCGAGCAGACTTTCAAGCAGCTTGAGGGCTTCGGCAGTTACGGATTCCCGGAAAGCCACGCAGCCTCTTTTGCGCTGATCGCCTATGCCTCGGCCTGGCTGAAATGCTGGCACCCGGAAATCTTCTGCGCCGCATTGCTGAACAGCCAGCCCATGGGCTTCTACGCGCCGGCCCAGATCGTCCGCGACGCGCGCAATCATGGCGTCGAGATCCGTCCGGTCTGCGCCAACGCCTCCCGATGGGACTGCACGCTCGAGCCCACCGGCACCGATGAGCGGTTCGCCGTTCGCCTCGGTATGCGCATGGTCAAAGGGCTCGCCAACGGCCACGGCGCGGCGATCGTCACGGCCAGGGCGGACCAGCCCTTCGGCTCAGTGGACGATCTCTGGCGCCGTGCCGGCGTGCCCGTCGCGGCGCTCACTCAGATCGCCGAAGCGGACGGGTTTCGCCCGCCCTTCGGCCTCGCCCGTCGTGAGGCCCTATGGGCGATCAAGGCTCTGCGCGACGAGCCTCTCCCGCTCTTCGCCGCCGCGTCGGCCCGCGAGGAAGAGATCGTGCCCGAGGTTGCCGAGCCGGCCGTCATCTTGCGCCCGATGACGGCGGGCGGTGAAGTCGTCGAGGACTACCGGCATGTCAGCCTGTCGCTACGCGACCATCCGGTCTCGTTCCTGCGCCCGGAGCTGCGCCGCCGTCGTATGGTCTCCTGCCAAGAGGCGATGGATGCAAAGGAGGGCCGGTGGCTGGAGGCTGCCGGCATCGTGCTGGTGCGGCAACGTCCCGGCAGTGCCAAGGGCGTCATGTTCATCACGCTCGAAGATGAGAGCGGGATCGCCAACCTCGTGGTCTGGCCCAAGGTCTTCGAGCAGAACCGCCGCACCATTCTGTCGGCCGGCATGATCGCGGTGCGCGGGCGCGTTCAGCGGGAGGGCGAAGTGGTCCATCTTGTCGCCCACAGGCTGACCGATCTCTCCGCCGAGTTGGCCAGCGTTGGCGAGCGCGACACGGCCTTTCCATTGCCGCATGGGCGCGGCGACGAATTCCACCATGGTTCGCCAACCCCGGACCCTCGCGGTCAGCCGCCGCGAACGGTTCGACCGCGCGACATCTACATCCCCGACCTGCACATTGATACGATCAAGGTGAAGACGCGCGATTTCAGATAAAGACGGAGAATAGTTCCCCGCGCGACTCACCCCGCGACATGGCCGGTCTCAACAGCGAAGCGACCTGAATACTATGCGTCTCTACCATTTCACGTCGCAGAAATACGGGCTTCTCGCGCTCAAGCAACGACGCCTGAAACTCGCTCGGATCAACGAGCTGAACGACCCCTTCGAATTTCTCGGCTGGAATCTCCGCGACAAGCGCGCCCGCGCGTTCCTGCGCAACTGGAAGAATGAACGCGATCGCGAGTATGGCCTGCTGTGCTTCAGCCACAAATGGTCCCATCCGCTGCTTTGGGGCCATTACGCCGAGAAACACCACGGCATCGTCATCGGGTTCGAAGTGCCCGACAAAAGCGACCTGTATCATCCGGTGAAGTATCGGCGAAAGCGCCTGCCGGCGCCGTCCGACCGCGATCTCGTCGGCGCGGACGTGGAGGACCTGCTTCTGACAAAGTTCACCGCCTGGAGATATGAGTCGGAATATCGATCCTTCAGCCGGCTCGCCGACAGCGTCCACGAAGGCGGCCTATACTTCGAGCCCTTCACCGACGACCTGAAGCCGGTGGAAGTGATCGTCGGCGATCGATCGACGATCACCCGGGCAGACCTGGCCGAAGCGCTGGGCGACGCCCGCGATCATGTCACCGCCTTCAAGGCGCGGCCCGCGTTCGGCAGCTTCGATGTGGTCAGAAACAAGAACGACGCTCTCTGGAGATAGCAGGAATGGACAGGAGGGCCGCCGGCGGGATGCCGGCCAATCTCGCGAGGTTGCATGCCGGCGAGGAGGAGCTGCGGCAGAAGGCTCTCGAAATGATCGCTGCGGACGACCACCGCGCGTTGCATCTCGCAGTGACCGAAGCCGCCATGGACCTCGCCGACATATTGCGACAGTTCGACACCGCAGACGAAGATCTCAAGGTCATCCAGATCCTCGGCATGCGAACCTTCAACGCGTTTGGCGCGAGCATCAAACTCGCGCTCTCAGGCTATAGCCAGAATAGCGCACTCATCCTCCGCGACGTTCTCGAGACGGTTTTCCTCCTGAGCTACTTCGCAGGCGACCGAAGCCTGATCGGTCGTTGGCGCCTCGCTGATGAAAAGACGCGTCAGCGAGAGTTCGGCCCCGTCAAACTCCGCGAAGCCATCGACGCGCGCGAAGGGTTCACCGGCAAGAAGCGCTTCGAAACCTACAAGATGTTCTCTGAGCTCGCCGGTCACCCGACGATGAAGTCCGCCCTGATGATGCGGCCGCAGCGCGACGGCGATGCCGTGATAGGCCCATTCATGGAAGCGACGACGCTGGATGCAGTCGTCTCGGAGATCGGAAAGCTCGCGGTTCAGGTTGGCGAGCAACTCACGTCGTTCTTTCCACCGTCCTGGGCCGTGCGCCTCCCGAGCCGACTCGCATTGCCACACTCAAGCAGCGCTGGATCGCGACATTCTATTCGACGACCATGGCCTCCACGTCCGACTAGATCTTGCGGGGAAAGCCTTCCCCTGCGTCCGAGCCAACGTCTCGGCCGACCCCTTCTGCGGGGCTCGCCGTCCCGCAACGCCCCCTTTAGAGTGAGAGTGCGGACCGGCGTTGCCGTGACGGGTTGAGGGCTGGGAGAGAGGCTTCCGGCGCCCGTCGCGGAGATCCGTGATGTCCAGAAGAACCCCATCCGCTCGCGCCGGCCAGGACCGCACGAGCCTTTACGACGAAATCACCGGCAAGATCATCGGCGACCTGGAGACCGGTCGCGTGCCCTGGGTCCAGCCCTGGGGCACGGCGGCGGCGAAAGCGCCGCTCGCCATGCCGAGCAACGCCGCCACCGGCCGGCACTATTCGGGGATCAATGTGCTGATCCTCTGGGGCGCCGTCATCGAGCACGGCTTTCCCGGCCAGAGCTGGCTCACCTTTCGCCAGGCGCTGGCGCTCGGCGGCCATGTCCGCAAGGGCGAGCGCGGCACGACCGTGGTCTATGCCGACCGCTTCGTGCCAGACGACGAGAAGCGGCGCGCCCGCGAGACCGGCGACGAGGCCCAGGCGGTCCCATTCCTGAAGCGCTTCACGGTGTTCAACGCCGCGCAGTGCGAGGGCCTGCCGGAGGACATCGCGATCGTCGCGCCGCCGCCGTCGCCAGGCCTGATCGAGCCGCAGGTCGAGGCGCTGATCCGGGCGACGGGCATCGACTTTCGCATCGGGGGCAATCGCGCCTTCTACGTGCCGGCGCTCGACTATGTGCGGGTTCCGCCGCCCCAGGCCTATTTCGAGCCGATCAACTGGCACCGGACCGCGCTGCACGAGTTGGGTCACGCCACCGGCCATCCGTCCCGTCTCGGCCGCGACATGAGCGGCGGTTTTGGCACCAAGAAATATGCGGTCGAGGAACTGGTTGCCGAAATGAATGCGGCCTTCTGCTGCGCCTCGCTCGGCATCGTGCCGACCGTGCGGCACGCCGATTACATCGGCTCCTGGCTGGAAGTGCTGCGCGAGGACAATCGCGCCATCGTCCGCTCCGCCAGCCAGGCGAGCAAAGCCGCCGATTGGCTGCTCGGCTTCGTGCCGGCCGACGGGGCCGCGCTATCGGCCGAACCCGCGATCGACAGGAGGGCCGCATGATCCTCATGACCGACGAACTGCGCGAGCAGCTCTTGGCCAACGGCCGGAAACGCGACGCCGATCACATCCCCGTGGTGAAGTTCTTCAACCCCCTCGGCGAAGGCGTCTGGCTCGCGACCGAACTCGACGAGGACGGCGACACCTTGTTCGGCCTGGCAGATCTCGGCGAACCCGAGCTCGGCTCATTCAGCCTCGCCGAAGTGACCGCGGTGCGTTTGCCGATGGGTCTCGGCATCGAACGCGACATCCTTTTCGAGGGGCTCTATCCGATCTCGGCCTGGGCCGAGGCAGCCAGTCGGACCGGCAGCATTCGTCAGGCCGAACGCGTGCTTCACGCCGCCCACCGAAGCGCGACGACCGCGCAGTCCGTAGATCCGTAAATTTGTGGCGACGGGTCTGCGCTGCTGCGTCTCCCGTCGCCGCGCCCTAGCCGCCGGCCAGGAGAGAGTGAGAGGGAGGACGGGATTTCGTGACGGGTTGGAGGTCGAGAGAGAGGCTCTCGGCCGCCCGTCGCGGAGTAATCTCGATGGCTACTGCAGTTCAGAGGATCGTCCTGTCGTCTTCGCGCGACATCCCCTTCAACAAGCTGGCGCTCAGCCAGTCCAATGTCCGGCGCGTGAAGGCCGGCGTCTCGATCGAGGACCTGGCGGCCTCGATCGCGCGTCGCGGCCTCATCCAGAGCCTCAGCGTCATCCCCGTCGTCGATGCCGAGGGCCATGAGACCGGCATGTTCGAGGTGCCGGCCGGAGGCCGTCGCTTCCGTGCGCTGGAACTGCTCGTCAAGCAGAAGCGCCTCGCCAAGATCGCCCCGGTGCCGTGCGTGGTGCGCAAGCGCGACGACGAGATTCTCGCCGAGGAAGTCTCGCTGGTCGAGAATATCGACCGCGCGCCGCTTCATCCGCTCGACCAGTTCCGCGCCTTCCAGGACATGCGGGTGAAGGGCAAGACCGAGGAGGATATCGCTGCGGCGCTCTTCGTGCCCGTTCAAGTGGTCAAGCAGCGCCTGCGCCTCGCGGCCGTTTCGCCCAGCCTGCTCGACATCTATGCCGAGGACGGCATGACGCTCGACCAGCTCATGGCGTTCACCGTCACCGACGATCACGCTCGCCAGGAGCAGGTCTGGGAGGCGATCAAGGACGCTTGGTCGAAGGAGCCCTATCAAATCCGTCGCATGCTCACCGAGACGACGGTGCGCGCTTCGGACAAGCGCGCCGTCTTCGTCGGTGTCGAAGCCTATGAGCTGGCCGGTGGCATCGTCATGCGCGACCTGTTCCAGTCCGACGATGGCGGCTGGCTGCAGGATGCGGCGCTGCTCGATCGGCTGGTCGCAGAGAAGCTGAAGGCGACGGCAGAGACCATCGCCGCCGAGGCCTGGAAGTGGATCGAGGTCGCGGTCAGCTTCCCCTACGACGCAACGCGCGGCCTGCGCGAGCTGCAGGGCGAACCGCTCGACCTGACGGCGGATGAACAGGCGACGATCGCGGCGCTCAACTCCGAGTACCAGAAGCTCGAGGCCGAATATGAGGACGCCGATGAGTTGCCCGACGAGGTCGACCAGCGGCTCGGCGAGATCGAGACGGCGCTGTCGGCCTTCGACACCCGTCCCGTGCGATTCGAGGCCGCCGACATCGCCCGCGCCGGTGTGTTCATCAGCATCGCTCATGACGGCACCGTCGCCATCGATCGCGGCTATGTCCGGGCCGAGGACGAGGCTCCCGACCCCGGCGCCGAGGCCGATGGGGGCGAAACCGAAGGTCGGTCGGATGAGCCCGGTGCGCCGGCCGTGCAGCGCGCCGTCATCACGATCGGCGGCCAGCCCGTCGAGGCGGAGGACGACGAGGACGACGCGATCAAGCCGCTCCCCGAGCGCCTGGTCATCGAGCTGACGGCCTATCGCACCCTCGCGCTGCGCAACGCCGTCGCGGAGAACCCGCACGTCGCCATGACCGCACTGCTCCACAAGCTGGTGTCGGACACCTTCATGACCCGCATGTACACGGGCGCCATGGAGGCCGGGGTGAAGCACGTCTTCTTCCCGGCGCAGGACGATGGGCTGAAGGACTGCCCGTCCGCCCGCGCGGTGCAGGACCGTCACGCCGCCTGGGCCGGCGACATCCCGAAGGACGACGATGCCCTATGGGACTGGCTCGCGGGCTTGGACGACGCCAGCCGGATGGCGCTGCTGGCGCATTGCGTCAGCTACGGCGTCAACGCGCTCTATGAGCGGCCGAACCCGCACAGCGCCGGCGGCGTGTCGCAGCACACGCTCGGCATGCGGCTCGCCCAGGCCGACCGCCTGACCAAGGCGACTGGGCTCGATCTGGTGGAGGCCGGCTGGCGCCCGACCTTCGGCAATTACCTCAACCGTGTCACCAAGCCCCGCATCCTGCAGGCGGTTCGCGAGGGCGTCGGAGAGCAGGCCGCGCAGCTCATCGACCACCTGAAGAAGGGCGACATGGCCAAGGAGGCCGAGCGGCTGCTCGCCGAGACCGGCTGGCTGCCCGAGCCGCTGCGCCTGATCGACGATGCCGAGGTGTCCACGCCGGAGGTCGAGGCTGGCGGCGAGGACGACGATGCGGCGCTGCCCGCATTCCTCGCCAGCGACGACGAGGAGGTCACCGCGGAGGCCATCGATGATGAACCGCACCTTGTCGCGGCTGAATGACGAACCCCCGGAGCGGCTTCGGCTGCTCCGGCCTTTTCCCCGAACGAAAGAGCATCGCCATGTCGCAATCCAAACCGCCGCCACACCGCGTCGTCTTCCAGTACCTCGTTCCCGTGCACGTCGAGGTCGAGGAGCGTCGGCCGCGTGACGATAATCGACGAAATGCCGGTGCGCGACCCCGTCGTCGTGGAAGGCGATCCCGCCGATCTCGCCGACGCCGCGCGCGCCGCCGACAACGGCCAAGCCTGGCCTTCCTGGCAGTTCGGCTACTAGCCGCCGTCACCCCGAACTCCGAGCCCGGCCCGAGCGCCGGGCTCTTTTCGTTTCCGGAGCCCGCTATGACCGATTTCGTCACCCGCTATTCCTGCCTGCTCGACGTCGGCACCTCCGCCAATGTCGCCCGGGCTTTCGACATCTATGCCGCCTTGATGGCCGAGAACGGCCGCGAGGACCCGCCGGCCGAGCCGTTTCACCTGTCGGTGACACCCGAACACGGCGCGTCGCGGCTCTGGCTGCGCGATCCCGGCACCGCCGATCCGCAGCTTGCGATCACCTTCGTGACGCGCTGCGCCGAGGCGTTCGGACTGACCGGCCGCTGGGGATTTCAGTGGGCCGGCATTGCCTCCAATCCCGTGATCGACGGCTTCATGGGCGGCGCCCATGTCCTCGATCTCGCCACGGGCCAGACAATCGCCTGGATGAGCACCGGCCGCTGGCTCGCCGACCGGCTTGCCGAGGGAGGCGCACGATGAGCATCCCCGACCATGCCCGCGCCAACTTCCAGACGTTGCTGCGCGCCGCGTCGAGCGGCGACCTGGCGCTGATGGAATGCGCCGACGTGGCGACCGGCGAGCCGCGCTACGTCATCTGCGCTGTCGGCCGCGATGAAGGCGACTTCGTTTTCACGCCGTTCGGCCATCTCGCCGACGGCAATCCCTTCGAGATCTACCGCCCGCCGGAGGCCTCGACATAGGGGCGCACCACATCGAGGAGACGCGCGACTTCCGCGCGGGCCTTCGATGCAAACGCCGGATCGCTGTCGAAGCGATCGAAGGCATGGCACTGATAGTAGGCGTTCAACACCGCGATCACATCGCCCAGATCGTCACCCGTTCCGACCATCCCGGACTTGTCGGCGTGCGACAGGCCCTTTTCGAGGTCGTGGCGAATGTCCTGCCGACACCGATCGTCGCTCCAGCCCTGGCTCGAAAGATACGCCTTCAGCCCAAGCTCGGCGGCGATCGCGGTCATGTAGCAGGTGTCGCGGGGATCGCCGTTCTCCGCCTGTGCCGGCGACGGCAAAAACTCCTCGCCGTTGGCGAGCAAACCACGCGCTCGCACGATGTCTTCGCGCGCCACCACCAGACCGCCACCTCCCATTGGCATACTCATCATCCGGCGCAGCGCGCCCGGATGATGTTAGGCGTCACGGCTGTTTTCCTACGAGAGCTTAGCGTCCCATCCGCATCGCCGGAAGCCGGTGCCACAGGCCGGGTTCCGGCTGCGCCAGAGTGAGAGGGTGGCCGGGACGGGGTTGAGCCCGTCCGGTCGAGAGAGAGCGCCGGGCCGGCTCGCCCTTGTCCCGCTCTCCGAGGTTCTCCGATGCTCCATGCTCCGATCCCCGCCGCCGAGGCGGCATCGCTTCCGCTTGGCTCCTCCACGCCGCCGGCCGCCTCCATCCTCGCCGCCGCCGAACGCATCCTCTCCCACCTCGAACAGGGCCGCACCGTCGATGCCGCCATGCTGCGCAGCGCGATGGAGGACGCCTTCGGCGCGTCCGACACAGCCGGCGCGTGGGACTGGAAAGCCGCCTATGACGCTTGCGAGGTCGCGACCGTCCTGTTCCTGCGCAAATACGGAAAGCCGCTTTTCCGCAAAGCCGCATCGCCGGCTTCACGGCTCACGGCGCTGACCAAGATCATTGGTCTGCTGCCGACGCACACGCGTCGATCCGAAGAGACGCAGGCCTTCCAGCAGTTCTCCACGCCGGTCCCGCTCGGCCTTGCCGCGTTGACAGCGGCAACGTTGACCCCGACCGACCGCGTGCTGGAGCCGTCCGCCGGCACCGGCCTGCTTGGCGTCCTTGCCGAAACTGCGGGCGCATCGCTCATCCTCAACGAGCTGGCCGATACCCGCGCCGATCTTCTCACTTCTCTCTTCCCGGCCGTGCCCGTCACGCGCTTCGACGCCGCCCAGATCGACGACCATCTCGATCCGACCGCTATGCCGAGCGTCGTCATCATGAACCCGCCATTCTCGGTTATGGCGAACGTCACCGGGCGCGTCGCCGACGCCGCCTATCGGCATATCGCCTCGGCACTGGCCCGTCTGGCCGACGGCGGGCGCTTGGTCGCCATCACTGGCGCGAACTTCTCGCCGGAGCTTCCAGCCTGGCGGGACGCCTTCGTCCGTCTGCAGGCGCGCGGCCGCGTCGTGTTCACCGCCGCGATCGCCGGCTCGGTCTATGCCAAGCACGGCACGACCATCGACACCCGCCTGACCGTCATCGACAAGGCGCCGGCCGAGGATGCCGAGCATTTGCCGGACTCCGCCGGGATCGCGCCCGACGTCGCGACGCTGCTCGCCTGGATCGATGCGCAGCTCCCAGCGCGCCTGCCGGTCACGATCGCGCGTCCAAACGCGATGTCGGCCGCCACGCCGCGAACGGTGCGAGGTTATCTCGCTCGCGCGGCGACGGCCCAGCCCGACCGCCGGATCACCCAGATCGAAGGCGTGCCGCTCGCCTATGAGACCATCGATTGGACGCCGCCGGAGAGCGGCCGCCTATCGGACTCGATCTATGAGGCCTACGTCCTCCAGTCGATCCGCATCGACGGCGCGCAGCCGCACCCGACCAAGCTGGTGCAGTCCGCAGCCATGGCCTCGGTCGCGCCGCCGAAGCCGAGCTATCGCCCGACCCTGCCGGGAGCGATCGTCGCCGACGGCGTCCTCTCGGACGCCCAGCTCGAGACGGTGATCTATGCCGGCGAGGCTCATGGCGAATATCTCGCAGGGGCCTGGACCGTCGACGAGACCGGCGATCTCGTCACCGCCGCGCCGGACGATGCCCCGAACGCGGTCCGTTTTCGCCGAGGCTTCATGCTCGGCGACGGCACAGGCGCCGGCAAGGGTCGCCAGTCGGCCGGCATCATCCTCGACAACTGGCTGCAGGGGCGCCGCAAGGCCGTCTGGATCTCCAAATCCGACAAGCTGCTCGAGGACGCACAACGCGACTGGTCGGCGCTCGGCATGGAGCGGCTGCTGGTCACGCCGCTCTCGCGCTACCCGCAGGGCACGGCGATCCGGCTCCCCGAGGGCGTCCTATTCACCACCTACGCCACGCTACGGTCCGACGACCGTGGAGAGAAGCTTTCGCGCGTCAAGCAGATCGTCGAATGGTTGGGCTCCGATTTCGACGGAGTGATCATTTTCGACGAGTCCCATGCAATGCAGAATGCCGGCGGCGGCAAAGGAGAACGGGGCGATGTCGCACCCTCGCAGCAAGGCCGTGCGGGGCTCCGGCTCCAGCACATGCTCCCGAACGCCCGCATCGTCTATGTTTCTGCGACCGGCGCCACCACGGTTCATAACCTCACCTATGCCCAGCGGCTCGGCCTGTGGGGCGGCGAGGATTTCCCCTTCGCCAACCGTGCCGAATTCGTCGAGGCCGTCGACAATGGCGGCGTCGCCGCCATGGAGGTGCTCGCCCGCGACCTGCGCGCGCTCGGCCTCTACACAGCGCGATCGCTCTCCTATGACGGCGTCGAATACGAACTGGTCGAGCACCAGCTCACCCCCGAACAGACCCGCATCTATGACACCTATGCCGGCGCCTTCGCCATCATCCATAATCATCTCGACGCGGCGATGCAGGCCGCCAACATCACCGGCGACAGCGGCACGCTGAACCGACAGGCGAAGTCTGCCGCGCGCTCGGCCTTCGAGAGCGCCAAGCAGCGCTTTTTCGGGCATCTCCTGACCAGCATGAAGACGCCGACGCTGGTCCGCTCGATCGAGCAGGACCTGGCGGCTGGCCATTCCGCCGTCATCCAGATCGTTTCGACCGGCGAAGCCCTGATGGAGCGTCGCCTGGCTGAAATACCGACCGAGGAATGGCACGACGTCCGCGTCGACATCACGCCGCGCGAATACGTTCTGGACTACCTCGCCCATTCCTTCCCGGTGCAGCTTTATGAACCGTTCTCGGACAGCGAGGGCAATCTGTCGTCGCGGCCGGTCTATCGCGACGGCCAACCCGTCGAAAGCCGCGAGGCCGTCGCCCGCCGCGACGAGCTGATCGAACGGCTCGCATCGCTGCCGCCGGTCCCGGGCGCGCTCGACCAGATCGTCCAGCGCTTCGGCACGGACATCGTCGCCGAAGTGACGGGCCGGTCGCGCCGCGTCGTGCGCAAGGGCGAGCGGCTTGCTGTCGAGAACCGGGCGGGATCGGCCAATCTCGCCGAAGCAGCCTCATTCATGGACGATGACAAGCGCGTCCTCGTCTTCTCCGACGCCGGCGGCACTGGCCGCAGCTATCATGCGGATCTCGCTGTCCGCAACCAGCGCCTGCGCATCCACTATCTCCTGGAGCCGGGCTGGAAGGCCGACGCGGCGATCCAGGGGCTCGGCCGCACCAACCGCACCAACCAGGCGCAGCCACCGCTCTTCCGGCCGATCGCCACCGACGTGAAGGCCGAGAAGCGCTTCCTCTCGACCATCGCGCGACGGCTCGACACGCTCGGCGCCATTACGCGCGGCCAGCGCCAGACCGGCGGCCAGGGCCTGTTCCGACCCGAGGACAATCTCGAATCCCACTACGCGCGCGATGCGCTGCGCCAGCTTTACCTGCTGCTCGTGCGCGGCAAGGTCGAGGGATGCTCGCTCGATCGCTTCGAAACCGCCACCGGCCTCAAGCTGATGGACGACAACGGCATTAAGGACGAGCTGCCGCCGATCACCACTTTCCTCAACCGGCTGCTGGCGCTCACCATCGAGTTGCAGGGCGTCCTGTTCACCGCCTTTGAGCAACTCCTGATGGCGAAGATCGAGGGCGCGATCCGCAGCGGCCACTATGACGTCGGGCTTGAGACGCTGCAGGCCGAGAGCTTCGTGGTCACCGACAGTAAGGTGATCCATGTGCATCCCGGCACCGGCGCGGAGACTCGGCTGCTGACCATCACGCGCCGGGAGCGCAATCGACCGATCACGCTGCTCGATGCGCTCGATCATCGCGCCGATCCGCGTGCGCAGCTGCTCGTCAATGGTCGCTCCGGTCGCGCCGCGGTGCAGATGCCGGCCCCGTCGATGATGCTCGATGACGGCGAGATCGAACGCCGCGTGTGTCTGATCCGGCCGATGGAGCAGCACTATGCGCCGCTGCGCATGATGGAAGAGAGCCATTGGGAGGAAGCCGAACGCGACCGCTTCGCCGCCGCATGGGACGCCGAGCTTGCCGACATCCCGGAATTCTCCGACAGCACGATCCACATCGTCGCGGGCTTGCTGCTGCCGATCTGGAAGCGCCTGCCGGACGAGTCGACGCGGGTGTATCGACTCCAGACCGACGCGGGCGAGCGCATCATTGGCCGCCGCGTGTCGCCGGCCTGGGCCGCCAACGCTGCCTCGCAGGGGGCGAGCACGCTGACACCGGAACACGCCTTCGCCGCGCTGATGGAAGGCCGCACGATCCTCGACTTGGCCGAAGGCCTCCAGCTTCGCCGCGCCCGTGTCATGAGCGCCTATCGCCTGGAGCTGACCGGCTTCACCGAGGCGATGCGCGAGCGACTGCGAGCCTATGGCCTGTTCAGCGAGATCATCTCCTGGAAGCTGCACTTTTTCGTGCCAGCCGACACCAATGGCGTAAGCATCCTCACCAAGCTGCTCGACACCTATCCGGTGGCGCGCATCTCCGAGCGGGAGGCCGCGTGATGTCTCGTCACGATGCTTCCGATCTTGCGCAACGTCTCCGCCGGCAGGCCGAGGCGGTGTGCCGACACTACCTCTCCAGCGGGCGGCGCGAGGGCCGCTACTGGCTGGTTGGCGACGTGCGCAACACGCCCGGCCGATCGATGTATGTGCGGCTCAAGGACTCGCCCAAGGGTCCGGCCGGCAAATGGACCGATGCCGCGACCGGCGAGCATGGCGATCTCCTCGACGTGATCCGGGATAGCTGCGGCCTCATCGACTTCAAGGACGTCGCGGACGAGGCACGGACCTTCCTCAGCATGCCGCAGCCCGAACCAGCGCCAGCACATCCGCGTCAGGCACCCGCACCACACGGGTCGCCCGAGGCGGCCCGCCGCCTGTTCGGCATGTCGCAGCCGATTACGGGCACGCTCGTACAGTCGTATCTACGGGAACGCGGCATTACTGATTTACGCGGAACCGGAAATCTGCGCTTCCACCCGCGCTGCTACTATCGACCCGACGAGCATTCTCCGACCGAGACCTGGCCCGCCATGATCGCCGCCGTCACCGATCTCCGCGACAGGATCACCGGGGCGCATCGGACCTGGCTCGACCCGCGACGCCGCGACAAGGCGCCGCTCGACACGCCGAGGCGGGCGATGGGCGATCTTCTCGGCAACGCGGTCCGCTTCGGAACGGGCGGCGAAGTCATGGCGGCCGGCGAAGGCATCGAGACCGTCCTGTCGGTCAGGCAAGTCTTGTCCGACATGCCGATGCTGGCGGCGCTCTCAGCAGCCCATCTCGCCGCCATCTTGTTCCCGGACACGCTGCGGCGGCTCTACATCCTGCGCGACGACGATCCGGCCGGTGACGGTGCGCGCGACAGTCTCGTCGAACGGGCGAACGCGGCCGGCATCGAGGCGATCGTCGTGTCTCCGAGGCTGGGCGACTTCAACGAGGACCTCCGAAGGGCTGGACTGGAAAGCCTGCGGGCAACGACGCGGGTACAAATCGCTCCCCAGGACGTCGCACGCTTCATGGCAATGGCGGCATAGCCGGAAGGGTATGCTGGTGACCGCAACGCCCTCGCTTGGCACTCGCTCGGATGCTCCCAGGTGTCAGGGAGAGCCGCAACCCGGCCTTCGAGAGGGCGATCGGCCGGCAAACGGCCCGGACCGACAACGTCGGCGCCCGACTATTTTCCGGCGGCCCGTCGGGCCTTTCCATCGCGAAACAAAATAGCCGGCCTTCGGCGTCCTCCGCTGTGCTGCGGCCCTCTCGCTTCGCTCCGGGTGCAGGTCCGGCCCGCCTGCCGGCTTTCGTCGCCAGAAGGCCGCGAGGGTCGCGGTCACACCGACGAAGGAGCATCCCGATGAGCGAGCAGGACGACAGCTACGAGCCGCATCACGCATCATCCCCCACCGACCACGTCCTCCACGAGCTTCAACTTTATGGCTACCGTCCCTTCGCGGACGAACCCGACGGAAGGCCGCTGCCCGAAGGAAACCACGTCGCCGGCGCCATCGCCGATATCTTCGACGCCCTGATCGCAACCCTGGAAGACACCCGCCTCGAGCCCGACCTCGACGATCTCCTCTGGTCGACGGTCAACGTCTTCCACCGCGCGACCGACCGGATCGAGCGCGAGCTGGACGACAATGAGCAGGCGCAGCGCCGCGGTCAACGCGAACAGGATGGCTCTGAGGTGAAAGCCGTCGAGCTGGAACGCCTCACGGCCGAAGGCCAGACGATGATCGAGCGACGCAACGCCTTCGAACTGATGCGCGACCAAGCGGCCGAGCACTACGAACGGCACACCGGCTCAGCCTGGCGTCCCCGCAGCGGATCGATGGTGAGCCATCGCAACCTCACCTCGGCAATGATCGACAGCCGCGACTTCCTCGCCGCCAAGAGGCGGGCCGATACCGAGGTGCTGCTGCCGGCCGGACCGAAGATCGCCATCACCGGTGGGCTCGACTTCAACGATCACACGCTGATCTGGGCCAAGCTCGATCAGGTCCACGCCAAGCACCCCGACATGGTGCTGATCCACGGCAAGTCACCGAAGGGTGCCGAAAAGATCGCTTCACGTTGGGCCGATCACCGCAAGGTGCCGCAGGTCGGATTTGCTCCCGACTGGACGAAACATGCCAAGGCCGCTCCGTTCAAGCGCAACGATCAGATCCTCGACGTCCTGCCGATCGGGGTCATGCACTTTCCCGGCAGTGGCATTCAGGACAACCTCGCCGACAAGGCCAAGAAGCTCGGCATCCCGGTCTGGAAGCATGGCGGCGCGTGAGCGCCGCCACCTTTGCAACCCCGGCTACCGCTTCATCTTCGTGAATTTGTAGACGCGCCCAGCGCTATCGTAGGTGGTCCAGTCGCCGACCTGCTCACCATTCTCGAAATAGCCGGACCGCAATTTTGAGCCGTCACGGCGAAACCATTCCCAATATCCAGTGGGCTGACCCTCGAGCGTTTGGCCGACGACCCACAAGCTGCCGTCCCTGTGCTTCTTCTCGAAAGGGAGTGTCTCGGTCATTCTCCGCCTCGTCTCAGTCTGGCTCGCCAATCACGGCTATCCGGGCGGACCGCGCATAGTGCGCTAGCTCAGTATCATTCTCGATCAACGCGTCGAGCAGCGTCTTCATATCCGTCCGGTCGGAGGAAGACTGAAAGGGACCCGGCTGACGTTCGATGGCCAACGCGGCGATCGCGAGGGCCTTCTTCACGAGATGCAGATCTCTACCTGTGAACTCCGCCATTGCCGGTCCTTCGCGACTCCAAGCTTGCGGCCCACAGCATAGCCTAGATCCTCGTCCAGCGGCACATGGCACGAGCAAAGCAGAGCAAGCGTCGAGGCCAGGATTGTGGATCTCCTGACGCGAAGAACCACCCCCGCCTTTAAGCGCTGATCCTTGGTCCACCCGCGGACTTGTCGCCATCAACCCGTAAAGGGTCGGCTATGCGAGCATGCCGCCGCTGCGGCTGCGCCTGCGCGGTGATTGCAGTCCACGGCCGAACACTTCGGGCGCCTGTCGGCGGGGGATGGTCCTCCGCTCCAGCAGGAGCCCAGCAAATGTCCCTCAACGACGCTCACGCCTTCGCCTTCAGCCTCGCCACCACCCTGATGGCCGCCATCGTCATTTTCCAGGCCGGCGACGGCACCCTCTCGGTGACAACCGCCAGTGAGTACGACGGCGACGCCTCGGAGATCGTCCATGAAATCGACCCGTTCGCGCCCTGATCAGGCTCATCGGACTGCGCCGGGCGGAAGTCGCTTGCGGTTTCCGCTCCCGGGCAAGGCCCTTTTCCGCTATTATCCGAGCGCGCCGTGGTGGTGGTGGCAGGCGCGACCGTCAGACCTATCGTCACGGAGGCTACCACCATGATCATTCTTGCAATCCTCGCCTCGCTCGCCGCCATCGGCGCGCTATGCTGGCTGTTATTCACTCTAGCCGTCTTCGCACTGCCGGCCTTCGTCGGCGCAACCGTTGGCGCCTGGGCTTACGGCACTGGCGCCGGTGTGCCTGGCGCAATTCTCATCGGCCTGGTCGCCGCGGCCGCCACCCTAGCGGTCGGCCAGCTCGTGATGATGTTCGTGCGGCCCGTATGGCTGAAGCTGATCGTCGCCATCGCCTTCGTTGCCCCGGCGGCGATCGCCGGATTCCATGCCACGCACGGCATCGTCAAGCATCTCATGCCATCCGAGGCATGGCAGATGACCTTCTCCGTCATCGGCGCCATCGCGGTCGGCATCACCGCCCTCGTGCGGGTCGCAGGGATGGCGACGGCTCCGGGCCCTTCCGGTCAGGGCTTAGCGCGGGCCTGACTTGATCCAGCGCCAATGCGACGGACCAAAATCGCGTTGGCGCGAACGCCTCCGTCGTCTGAGGCGGGTGTGGCTGGAGCGTGGAGCAAGACTCGACGCTAGACCTTGGGCACGACCCCCGCTGGCGCGCTTCGAGGCGGCTGCATCTGCGCGGGCAACGTGCGACCGCTCGTCACGACCCTCCAATAGCGGCGACAACGAGGAGGCAGCACGACTAGCCTGTACGAGGGAGCAATCGCCAGAAGGTCCCGTATCGGCGCCGGTATGCCGATGCAGGGTGGCCGCCATCTTCTCCGTTTCCTGGCCCGTGTCTCAACCGCTCCAAACGGCCTCTTCAATGGCCTGATCTGGCCGAAGGCCGGCTGCGCCTCGATCGCCTATGACGCAACAGCCGCGTCAGACTTTCTTCCCCTGCCGGCTACGCCGCCATTCCTCGCGGGACAACAAAGTCCTCCTTAGCTGTCCAGCCCCTTCGGGGTGCGCCGTCGATCGCCTCCGGCCAACCGATCGCCATCGAGGCCGCAATGGTGCGGGCTCGAATACGGAAAGACGGAGACTTACAATGGCGACCATCGGCACCTTCAAGAAGACCGGTTCGAACGAGTTCACCGGCGAAATCGTCACCCTCAGCGTCCAGGCCAAGGGCGTGCGTATCGTCCCCGACACCCGCGCCACTGGCGAAAACGCGCCGAGCCACCGGGTTCTGGTCGGCCGCGCCGAGATCGGGGCCGCCTGGTCCAAGCGCTCCAACGAGGGCCGCGACTACCTGGGCCTCAAGCTGGACGACCCTTCGTTCAACAGCCCCATCTACGCCAACCTCTTCGACGACGAGGACGCGGACACCTTCTCGCTGATCTGGTCCCGTCCCAACGGGCGGCGCAGCGACTGAGGGCCGGCGCAAGGCCCCGGCCGGAAGGCCGGGGCCCTCGCATTCTCGAACGACCGAATCAGTCAGCGGCTTCGACACCGGCAATCCGCTCGCCGAAGGCGAAATCGCTGGAACTCCGAGGCCAGAACGACTATTATAGTCGTAGTTTTGGCGTGCGCGTAGGACCGTGTGGGAGGTGATCATGCATGATCACCGCCCGACAATTTCGGGCCGCACGCGCGTTGCTGGGTTGGACACAGGAGACGCTCGCGGACAAGGCCCGGGTCTCATTGACCGCTCTCAAGCGCCTCGAATCCCATAGCGGGCTGGAGGTGTACGAGACGACTCGCGATGAGGTGAGACGAGCTTTCGAACGCGCCGGCATCGTCTTCCTGAACTCCGACCAGGGCAAGGGAGTGCTGTTGGTCGATGCCAAGAAGGACGCCTGATTTTCCGATTGTCGCGGCAACGCCACGACTTCGCGCAGGTGTTGCCCGCTTCATCATTGCGATCAAATCAGGGCTAATAATGTTTCCCAGAATGGATAAACCGCGTCTTCGGGGGATGTTGTGACCAAGTCGGATTTTCTCGACCAGCCACCGGGCGGCGCGGCGCTGACGGCCTACGATCGGGCGCATCTGAAGCTCTATGCCCGTCTGCTCGATGCCGAGGCGCAAGGGGCGGATTGGCGAGAAGTGGCTAAAGTCCTCTTCGACCTTGAGGCCGATTGGGACGAGCCCCGCGCTCGGCAGGTCTACGACGCACATCTTGAACGCGCCAGATGGATGACGCAGGGCGGCTACTGCGAGTTCCTTGGCTCGCGCGCGCACTGAGGTGATGCGGAACGCGCATCACCTTGATCCACCTTCGTTATTCCCAAGCCTCATTCAACTTGGAATCGTACCCCATGCATAACTCGCGTTGCGTCTTATTGCGCGGAGGCGGTGGAGGATGTCCGAGGACGAAAGCTGGCGGTCTGAGGCCGCTTACGATTACATCGATGCGCTAACGCCCGGCGATCTGGCCTGGGAGTTTCTGCGGCGCAACCCAGACTACAGAAAATCCTATCGGGAGCTGATAGCCGTCGGGCGTTTGAGCGAGAGCGCCGCGCGCGAGTTTGCCGCCCAATGGGGGTTGCGATTTCGTCGCCGACCCAAGCCACTCGGCGCTAATCCAGCCGATCTTCTGGACCCCGCAAGTCGATCCGGCTGCGATCATCCTGACGACAGGCCCAGAGACCGATGGCCCCCCGTTCACCGCTGAAGATGTTCATGCCCATGTAATCCTTCAGTATGACGAGGCGCTCGTCCGGCTTGAGATGCGACGCGAAAGCTTTGACGTCGCTCTGACCGCATTGTCTAGCCGCCAGGCGCTCGCCGCGCTTCTCATTATCGATGATCTGCTGCCGGACCGCCTCACCGCTTTGGCGCGCTTCTGGGCCGCCATCAAGAACCGGCGTGCGCCCGCCGACCCCCGAGTCACACCGCAGCGCCAGCGGCGCGCTCGCTTGATGCTACGCGTCGTCGATGCCCGGGTCGCAGGAGCGACCTACCGCCAGATCGCCGCGCAGCTCTTCCCAAATCTTAAAAGCGACTCGGAAACCTGGGTCGAGAACCCCGTCCGCGAGACGACAGTCCGCCTTGCCCGGGACGGCTTGGCGTTCGTCGGTGGTGGCTACCGCAGAATCCTTCGGCTTCCACGTCGCTCGCGATGACACATCCTCGGTGTCGAAAATAACTTCCTAATTCCGTTCCTGTCGGAAGCGCCGTCCTCCCGCCACCGTGCTCGCAACCCGCCGCTCGTTCGCAGCGGCCATCAGTGAGACCACGGAGGTGCGATCATGGCCGAAACAGCCGCCAGTATTCCGCAGCGCTATCTCAGAACACAGGAAGCCGCGCGGTTCCTCGGCCTTTCCGAGCGCACGCTCGAAAAGCACCGTACCTACGGAACCGGCCCAACCTATCGCAAGCTCGGCGGTCGCGTCGTCTATGCGGTGGAAGACCTCCAAGCCTGGGCGGACCGGGGTCTCGTAACCTCCACCTCCGATCCACGCGCAGGCACCGTTCTGCCCGCCAAGCGTCAGCCGAAATCTCCCGCCACGGCCGGCGGGCGCTTTCCTCGCTGAGACGGCGCGCCATGTCGTCCCGCCACCAACATCGCGATGAGCGTGCGCAGCTCGATCTGTTCCGGGCGCTGCCCGGCGATCTTGCGCCCCGCGATGCGCAGGACCTCATGGCCTATCCGTTCTTCTCGCTCGCCAAGTCGAAGCGCCTGGCGCCGATCGATTTCAAGGCAGGCTCTGTAAAGATCCGCGTCGAAGCGGTCGCCGAGCACGGTATGGCCACGATCTGGGACGCCGACGTCCTGATCTGGGCCGCCTCACAGATCGTCGAGGCGCGCGACCTCGGCCTGCGGCCGTCGCGTCTGATGGCGACCACGCCATACGAGATTCTGCAGTTCATCGGCCGCGGCGTGTCGCTGCGCGACTACGACCGCCTGAAGGCCGCGCTCGACCGGCTTCAGTCGACCACGGTGGCGACCTCGATCCGCCAGCCGACCGAGCGGCGAATGCACCGCTTCTCCTGGATCAACGAGTGGAAGGAACGCGCCGATCACCGAGGCCGCCCGCTCGGGCTCGAACTGATCTTGCCTGACTGGTTCTACGGCGCCGTGCTGGACGACGCGCTCGTGCTGACAATCGACCGCAACTATTTCGGTCTGACCGGCGGGCTCGAACGCTGGCTTTACCGCCTCGTGCGCAAGCACGGCGGCAAGCAGGAGTTCGGCTGGAGCTTCGACTTTCCACATCTCCATTCGAAGTCCGGCAGCCTCTCGCCGCTCAAGCACTTCGCCTACGACCTGCGTGACATCGTCAAACGACAGCCGCTTCCAGGCTACCGCCTGACCATAGAGCAATGCGTCGGCGGGCCGGAAATTCTCTCCTTCGTGCCGACCGATCCGGATGCCCTCGGCATCCCGCGACGTCGTCGCCGGACCAAACCTCACCCTGGGGATAAGCTGTGAATCGTCTCGTGCTATCAGGGACCGGCACTATCGTGCCATCGGGGACCGGACACTCGTGCTATCGGGGACCGGAATCGTCGATTCCTCGCGCCAAATCAGCAGCTTGCGAGCCCCGTAACTTATCTAACCTAGATTCCTACGGAATCTTTCTAACGCGACCGCCTTTTTCGGCCGCTGTGGACGAGTGCCCGATCGCCGGGAGACCGTCATGATCGTCGCGCTGCTCAACCAAAAAGGCGGCGTCGGCAAGACGACGCTCGCCCTTCACCTCGCTGGCGAATGGGCTCGCCGTGGACAGCGCGTCACGCTGATTGACGCCGACCCGCAAGGCTCGGCACTCGACTGGTCCCAGCAGCGCAGTCGCGAGGGGCTGGAGCGGCTGTTCGGTGTTGTCGGCCTGGCGCGCGACACGCTCCACCGTGAAGCGCCGGAGCTGGCGCGCGACGCCGACCATGTCGTCATCGATGGCCCGCCGCGCGTCGCCGGCCTGATGCGCTCGGCGCTTCTCGCCGCCGATCTCGTTCTGATCCCGGTGCAGCCGTCACCGCTCGATGGCTGGGCCTCGGCCGAGATGCTCAGCCTGCTCGGCGAGGCGCGCATCTATCGCCCGCAGCTCGCCGCTCGCTTCGTGCTGAACCGGTGCGCCGCCCGCACGGTCCTGGCGCGCGAGACCGCCGAGACGCTGGCGGATCACGACCCGCCCTTGCTCTCGACCACGATCGGACAGCGCATCGTCTTTGCTGACGTTGTGCAGACCGGCCGGCTCGCCGCCGAGCAGGACGAGGATTGCCCCGGCGCGCGCGAGATCGAGGCGCTCGCGGCGGAAGTCGCGAGGATTGGCGCATGAGCGCGCGGTCCCCGAAGCGCAGCTTTGCGGCGCGTCCGGCCGATCCCGAAGACTGGATCAAGGTGCCCGATCGCCACGCAACCCGCACCCAGCCCGCTGAGGATTTCTCTGCGCGGCTGACGATTGACGTCACCACCGACATGCGGGGCCGCATCAAGATCGCTGCCTTCCAGCGCGGCCAGACCGTCGCCGACATGCTGCGCGCGCTGTTCGAACGCGAATTCCCACCCCCCTCAGGAGAAGGATGATGACCGGCCTTGTCGCCGCGCCAATGCGCGTCCTTGGCGCTACCGCCGAGCCGCCGCCCGAGGCGTTCACCCAGGTCGAACTCATCTGGATCGAGAAGCAGACCGAGCACTGGATCCGCTTCGGCCGCGAACGGCGCGAGCAGATCCTCGATCGTCGCCGTCGCATCCTCTTCTTCCCTCCCGGCAGCGTCCTCGCGCTCGTGCGCTGGGCGGCGAACGAGCACGGCACCGTTCTCTCGCGGCTCGACATCCTGCGCACGGTTGAACGCGGCGCAGCGTGCCAGACCGTTCCGACGGTCACGCCCGGCGCAGAGGTCCTGCTGCATGTCGATGGCTGGCCGAAGGTTGAGCGCGTGCTCCAGCTCATCAACGCCATCGAGGCGCGCGGCATCGATCCGATCGAGGTTTCGCCCGATCATTGGCACCACGTCCATAACCGGATGACCATCGGCGAAACGCCGCGCGCTTATGGCTTTCGGCAGCATCGCGCCTTTCTCCTGCGTCGGGAGATCGGCGCATGACCCGGCTCTCCTATGGCGTCGTCATGGCCGCGTCCGTGTCGCTTCTCGGCGTCGCCTCGATCGCTTCCTTCGCGCCGCGCCTGATCTGGAACGCGTCCGCCAGCACGCCGGTCGGCTTCTACACGATCGGCGAAGTGGGCAACCTCGAAGTGACCGATCTGGTGGCCGTCGACGCGCCCGAGCCGCTCGCAACCTTCCTGTCCGATGGCGGCTACCTGCCGCGCGGCGTACCGCTCCTGAAGCGTGTCGCCGCGCTCCCGGGACAGCGGGTCTGTCGGACCGGGCTCGTCATCACCGTCGACGGCGTGCCGATGGGAGACGCCCTCGATCGCGATCGTCGCGGCCGTCTGCTCCCGATCTGGCGCGGCTGCCAGTTGGTCGCGAACGGCGAGCTGTTCCTGATGAATTGGCAGGTCCGAGACAGCCTGGACGGACGCTATTTCGGCCCGCTTCCGGCCACCGCCGTGATCGGCCGGGCAACCCCTCTCTACACCGACGAGGACGGCGATGGCCGCTTCGTTTGGCGTGCGCCGACGCGGTGACGGCGCGCCCATGACCCTGTTCACCGCAATCTGAAGGAGACGACCCATGCCCGTGATCGGTCAATTCGTGCGCGAGAATGATGGCTTCATCGGCGACCTGACGACGCTGTCATTGCATCAGGACATCATCATCGTCGCGGCCGAGCCGTCCGATGCCGAGAACGCGCCGGACTACCGCGTCCATGTGCTCGACACCATGAGCAACGAGACTGGCGCGGAGATCGGCGCGGGCTGGAAGCGCACCGGCGAGAAGGCCGGCGAATACGTCTCGCTGCAACTCGACGATCCGACCTTCGACCACCCGATCCGCGCCAATCTGTTCCAATCGGCCGACGACAAGTCCGCCTGGAGCCTGCATTGGAATCGCCCGCCGAAGCGCGGCGAGCGGGATTGATCGATGACCGTCGCGCGCCATCAGCCTGCCGTCGGAGGGAGGATCGCCCTCCGACGTACAGCCCTCCTTCTCCTTTCCGGCCTAATCCTCGCCGCGCCGGCCGCAAGCACTGCCTACGCTCAGCAAGCGCAGGTGGAGCGGCCCTCACGCAGCGATCCCTATGGCGCTTACATCGCGGAGGCGGCGCAGCGGTTCGGCGTTCCAGAAGCGTGGATACGCGCCGTCATGCGCGTCGAAAGCGCAGGCGATGTGCGCGCCATCTCGTCGGCCGGCGCCATTGGACTGATGCAGATCATGCCGGCCACCTGGGCCGAACTCCGCGTCCGGCATCGGCTCGGCGGCGATCCCTACGATCCGCGCGACAACATTCTGGCGGGCGCTGCGTATCTGCGCGAGATGCACGGCCGCTACGGTTCGCCCGGCTTTCTGGCGGCCTACAACGCCGGCCCGGGCCGCTACGAAGAGTATCTCGCAGGCCGCCCATTGCCGGCTGAAACCCGCGCCTACGTCGCGGCGCTCGCCCCCGTTCTCGGCGGCGGTGAACTCGCCGGCCCCGTCACGGTGGCGGCCGCCGATCCCCTGGCTTGGACCCGGGCGCCGCTCTTTGCCCCGCAGTCGGCCGGCAGCGAACCTGCCGCGCCGGTGCAGTCTGCGGGCGCTCCGGACGCCCCCGCAGCGGTTGCCCCGGAGCGCGATCAAGGCCCGGTGGCTTCGCGCACCGATGGCCTTTTCGTCGCGCGCAATGTCCCTGGTGGCCCGCGATGACCGCTTTCGCACCGGTTCGCATTGTGGCGCGGTCTGGCGGGCAAATGGCGGTCCGGAGAGGAGGAGCCGACAGCACAACCGCACGATGGCGAGATAAAAGCCGGCGAGGTGCGGCTTGGTGCGGTGGTGTGTTTTCAGGGACTTGTGGCGCATTTGCGCGAGGTGCGCCTCATCGGCGCAGCCTGCGCATTTGCCATTTCGCCAAGGCTTTCCGCGCGTTTGCGCGATGTGCGGGGCCTCGACCATGAGCGGCGAGGACGATTTCCGCATCCGGCCTGGCCGCATCCGCTCGACCCGTGCGCAGCAGGCGCGGCCCTTCATTGCCCAGGCGCTCGCCGCCGCTCAGCGGGCCGGTGGACGCGTCTCGCGCTCCGGCCAGATCAGCAAGGGCAATCGCTCGCGGTTCGGACGCGGACTGCGCGCGACCGTGCAGGCCAATCGGCTGCTCTCGGGCCGATCGCGGAACACCGTCATCAAGACGCGCGTCGTCCGTCATAGCGCGCAGGCCGCGCCGCTCTCCGCCCACCTCAGCTATCTCCGCCGCGAGGGCGTCACCCGGGATGGGGAGAAGGCGCACCTGTTCGGTCCCGAAACCGAGGACGCCGATCCGAGGGCCTTCGCCAAGCGCACCCAGGACGACCGGCATCACTTCCGGTTCATCGTCTCACCCGAGGACGCGACCGAGATCAGCGACCTCAAGGGCTTCGCGCGCGAGCTGATGGACCAGATGGAGAAGGACCTCGGCACAAAGCTGGACTGGGTGGGCGTCGATCACTGGAACACCGACAATCCGCACGTCCATATCATCCTGCGGGGTCGGACCGACGACGGCCAAGACCTCGTGATCTCGCGCGACTACATCAAGGAAGGCATGCGCGCCCGCGCGCAGGATCTCGTCACCCAGGAGCTTGGGCCGCGCACCGAGCAGGAGATCCGGCGCAACCTCGGGCGTCAGGTCGAGGCGGAACGCTGGACCGATCTCGATCGCCAGATCGCCCGCGACAGCTATCGCACGGGCGTCGCCGACCTCGCCCCACATCCCGATCAGCAGCCAGACGAATTCCACGCGCTGAAGGTCGGTCGGCTGCGCAAGCTGGAGACACTCGGCCTCGCCGATCAGGTCGGTCTCAGCCAGTGGGTCGTATCGGACGATGCCGAAAAGACGCTGCGCGCGCTTGGCGAGCGCGGCGACATCATCAAGCGCATCCACCGCGGACTGACCGAACGCGGCATCGAGCGCGGCACGACGAGCTATGTGCTCGCCGGCGAGAGCATTGACGATCCGGTCATCGGACGGCTGGTCGACCGCGGTCTCGACGATGAGTTGAAGGGTACAGCCTACGCCGTGGTCGACGGCACCGACGGGCGCACCCACCATATCAAGCTCGCCGATCTCGATGCCGCCGGGGACAGTGCGCCTGGTTCGATCGTCGAACTGCGCAAGTTCGACGACGCGCAGGGCCGCCGGCGTGTCGCGCTCGCGGTACGGTCCGATCTCGATATTGAGCGGCAAGTTCATGCAACCGGCGCCACCTGGCTCGACCGGCAGGCGATCGCCCGCGAGCCGGCAGCGCTCGGCGGTGGCGGCTTCGGCGCGGAGGTTCGCCAGGCGATGGACCGACGCGCCGACCATCTCATCGCCCAGGGGCTCGCCGAGCGGCAAACGCGCGGCGTCAGCTTCTCTCCGGGGCTGATCGAAACCTTGCGCCAGCGCGAGGTCGAAGCGCTCGGGGAGAAGCTCGCGGCCGAGACCGGCCGGTCATTCTTGAAGGCCGGAACGGGCGAGTATGTCGCGGGCACCTATCGGCAGCGCTTCGCGCTCGCCTCCGGCCGCTTCGCCATGATCGACGACGGCCTCGGCTTCCAGCTCGTGCCCTGGTCGCCCTCCCTCGAACGTCAACTCGGCCAGCACGTCTCCGGCGTCTCGCGCGGCGGCGGCGGCGTCGACTGGAGCTTCGGCCGCAATCGAGGCCTCGGCATGTAGCCCAACCAAGAAAGGAGTACGCCCATGTCGGCGACTAAAATCCTCTGGGGTCAGATCCTCACCGTCTTCCTGATCGTGTTGATGACGACCTGGGGCGCGACACAATGGACGGCCTATCGTCTCGGCTTCCAGCCTCAGCTCGGACTGCCCTGGTTCGAATTGGCGGGCTGGCCGATCTACTACCCGCCCGCCTTCTTCTGGTGGTGGTATTTCTACGACGCCTATGCGCCGCCGATCTTCGTCGAGGGCGCCTATATCGCCGCATCGGGTGGCTTCATCTCCATCGCCGTCGCGATCGGCATGTCGGTGTGGCGGGCACGCGAAGCGAAAAACGTCGAGACCTATGGCTCGGCCCGCTGGGCGCGGCCGGAGGAGGTGAAAGCCGCAGGCTTGCTCGGTCCAGATGGCGTCGTGCTCGGCAAACACGAGCGCGACTATCTCCGACATGACGGCCCCGAGCATGTGCTGTGCTTCGCGCCAACGCGTTCCGGCAAGGGCGTGGGTCTGGTCGTGCCCTCGCTCTTGACCTGGCCGGGGTCGGCGATCGTCCACGATATCAAAGGCGAGAACTGGACGCTGACCGCCGGCTACCGCGCCCGCCACGGCCGCGTGCTGCTGTTCGATCCGACGAATGCGAAGTCGGCGGCCTACAATCCGCTGCTCGAGGTGCGGCGCGGCGAATGGGAAGTGCGCGACGTGCAGAACATCGCCGACATCCTGGTCGACCCGGAAGGCTCGCTCGAAAAGCGGAACCACTGGGAGAAGACGTCGCACGCACTTTTGGTCGGGGCCATCCTCCACGTCCTCTATGCAGAGCCCGACAAGACGTTGGCCGGCGTCGCCGCCTTCCTGTCCGATCCGAAGCGCCCGATCGAGTCGACGCTCGCGGCGATGATGAAGACCGCGCATCTCGGCGAGGCCGGCCCGCATCCGGTGATCGCCAGCGCGGCCCGCGAGCTGCTCAACAAATCCGACAATGAGCGGTCGGGCGTGCTGTCGACTGCGATGTCGTTCCTCGGGCTTTATCGCGATCCCGTCGTGGCCGAGGTCACCCGCCGCTGCGACTGGCGCATCGCCGATATGGTCGAAGGCAAGCATCCGACCACGCTCTACCTCGTGGTCCCGCCATCCGACATCAACCGCACCAAACCCTTGATCCGCCTGATCCTCAACCAGGTCGGGCGCCGGTTGACCGAGGACTTGCAGGCGAAGGGCAACCGACACCGTCTGCTGCTCATGCTCGATGAGTTTCCCGCCCTCGGGCGCCTGGACTTCTTTGAGAGCGCACTGGCGTTCATGGCGGGTTACGGCCTGAAGGCCTTCCTCATCGCCCAGTCGCTGAACCAGATCGAGAAGGCCTACGGGCCTAACAACTCGATCCTCGACAACTGCCATGTCCGGGTCAGCTTCGCGACCAATGACGAGCGAACCGCCAAACGCGTTTCGGACGCGCTCGGCACCGCGACCGAGATGAAGGCGATGAAGAACTATGCCGGACACCGGCTGTCGCCGTGGTTGGGGCATCTGATGGTCTCACGCTCTGAGACGGCCCGGCAGCTACTGACGCCGGGCGAGATCATGCAGCTTCCCCCTTCGGATGAGATCGTCATGGTCGCCGGCATCTCCCCAATCCGGGCGAAGAAGGCACGATACTACGAGGATCGGCGGCTTCAGGAGCGCATCCTGACCCCGCCGACCCTGACGAAACCGCGAACAGGTCAGGCCGACGACTGGAGCACACTGGCGCTGCCGGCGGCGCCCGACCTCCACGCACCGATCGCTGCGCAGGAGGCATCGGACGATGATCCGACCGAGTCGGAGCGTCGTCACCAGCCAGAACTCAGCCGAACGAAGACCGTCGAGCGCAAGGCGGTCATCGAGAACGAGTTCGAAATCGATCCTCGGGATGACGTCGATGAGGATGCCGCGCGCCTAAGCCGCATGAACCAGACCATGCGCCAGGTCGCCCGTCAGGCATCGCTCGACCCGGGCGATGGCATCGAGTTGTAGGGGCGGTCGTGACGAAACCTCTCAAGAAACAGCGGCTGTCGGTCTATCTCGATCCCGATGTGATGAAGGCGCTCACCGCGCACGCCGCGCGGCGAGACCTATCCCTGTCGCTAGTCGCAGAAGCAGGCATCGCCTCCTTCTTGTCGCCTGATGCCGCGGAACGGCAAGAGGCGGCCACCACCAAGCGGCTCGACCAGCTCGATCGTCGCATCGCGCGGATGGAGCGCGACCTTGGCATTTCAGTCGAGACGCTCGCCGTGTTTATCCGCTTCTGGCTGACGTCCAACCCGCCACTGCCCGAGCCGGCGCAGATCGCGGCGCGTGCGAAGGCCGCCGAGCGCTACGAAGCTTTCGTCACCGCCCTTGGCCGACGACTCGCGCAGGGACCGAAGCTCAGGCAGGAAATCGCGGAAGACATTCCCGCGCACGACGCGGAATAATCACTGATCGACGCATCGCAAGTATTGCTGCGTTCCGCCGCTTCCCTGTCTTTGTACGCCACAGTACGACGACCACATTATGGTTGTTGTCAGGCCATGATTTCTGCCTCTTCTACTCATCCCCGATCCAGGGCCGCATGTCGCGGTCCCGCAAGAGAACGGGGACGACGTGGCGGCAAATCACCAGAAATCGGAAGCGATCCTACGCGGCGCGCGCATGCTGCGCACCGCGCTCGGCCCCGCCATCGCCCGCTTTCTGGAAGACCCCGCGATCGTCGAGGTGATGCTCAATCCCGATGGGCGGCTCTGGGTCGACCGGCTGTCCGAGGGGCTTTCCGATACGGGTGAGTTGCTGACGGCGTCAGATGGCGAGCGGATCATCCGCCTCGTCGCTCACCATGTCGGCGCCGAGGTTCATCCTGGCGCCCCCCGCGTCTCGGCCGAGCTACCCGAGACGGGGGAACGGTTCGAGGGCCTGTTGCCGCCCGTGGTGTCCGCGCCGGCATTCGCGATCCGCAAGCCCGCTGTCGCTGTCTTCACGCTCGACGACTACGTGGCAGCCGGAATCATGGCGGCGGATCAGGCCGAAACGCTGCGCCAGGCCGTCGCCGATCGGCGTAACATCCTCGTTGCCGGCGGGACCTCGACCGGCAAGACCACTCTCACCAACGCGCTCCTTGCCGAAGTCTCCAAGACGTCCGACCGCGTCGTCCTGATCGAGGACACGCGCGAGCTGCAATGCGCCGCTCCAAACCTCGTCGCCATGCGAACGAAGGACGGCGTCGCATCGCTTTCTGACCTCGTCCGCTCCTCGCTCCGCCTGCGGCCCGACCGCATTCCTATCGGGGAGGTGCGCGGCTCCGAGGCGCTCGACCTCCTAAAGGCCTGGGGCACCGGCCACCCCGGCGGCGTCGGGACCATCCACGCCGGCACCGCCATCGGCGCGCTGCGCCGCATGGAGCAGCTCATCCAGGAAGCGGTCGTCACCGTTCCGCGCGCGCTCATCGCCGAGACGATCGATCTGGTCGCCGTCCTCTCTGGCCGCGGCGCGTCCCGCCGCCTGGCCGAACTCGCCCGCATCGAGGGCCTCGGCCCCGACGGCGACTACCGCGTCACCCCCGCAAGCCCGCCGCTCACAGGAGAACCGTCATGATCAAGCATGCTTTGCGCATCCGCCGCCACATCGCCACGGCGGTGTCGGTCACCTTCCTCACACTCGCCCTGGCGCCGGCCGCCCATGCGTCGGGTTCGTCGATGCCTTGGGAGGCGCCACTTCAGTCGATCCTCGAATCGATCGAGGGGCCTGTCGCCAAGATCATCGCGGTGATGATCATCATCATCACCGGCCTGACGCTGGCCTTCGGCGACACGTCGGGCGGCGCCCGCAAACTGATCCAGATCGTCTTCGGCCTGTCGATCGCCTTCGCCGCGTCCAGCTTCTTCCTGTCCTTCTTCTCGTTCGGCGGTGGGGCGCTCGTCTGATGGCCGATGGCGCGGATCATGGCGGCGAACTGCCGGGCTTCTCCGTCCCGGTCCACCGGGCGCTGACCGAGCACATCCTGCTCGGCGGCGCGCCGCGCTCGCTTGCCATCCTCAACGGGACGCTGGCCGCCGCGCTCGGCCTCGGCCTTCGCCTGTGGCTGGTCGGCCTGGGGCTTTGGGCCATCGGGCATTTCGCGGCGGTCTGGGCCGCCAAGCGCGATCCGCAGTTCGTCGACGTCGTGCGCAAGCATCTGCGCATCCCCGGCCACCTGTCGGTCTGAGGAGCGACGCTGATGATGAACCTCGCCGAATATCGCAACCGCAACACTCGGCTCGCCGACTACCTCCCTTGGGTGGCGTTGGTCGGCGAAGGCGTCGTGCTGAACAAGGACGGCAGCCTTCAGCGCACCGCACGCTTCCGCGGGCCCGACCTCGACAGCGCCGTCCCGGCCGAGCTGGTGGCCGTCGCCGGCCGCCTCAACAATGCCTTCCGCCGTCTCGGCTCCGGTTGGGCCATCTTCGTCGAGGCGCAGCGGCACGGCGCCGTCACCTATCCGGCCAGCATGTTCGCCGACAGCGCTTCGGCCCTGGTCGATGCCGAGCGCAAGGCCGATTTCGAGGAAGCCGGGGCGCACTTCGAGTCCAGTTATTTCCTGACCTTCCTCTATTTGCCGCCGGTCGAGGACGCCGCCCGCGCCGAGACCTGGCTCTACGAGGGCCGTGATCATGCCGGCGTCGATGCGCACGAGATCCTGCGCGGCTTTGCAGACCGCACCGATCGCATCCTCCAGCTCATCGACGCTTTCATGCCGGAATGCGCTTGGCTCGATGACGGCGAGACGCTGACTTATCTGCATTCGACCGTCTCGACGAAGCGGCACCGCGTCCGCGTCCCCGAGACACCAATGTATCTCGATGCGCTTCTCGCCGATCAGCCGCTGACCGGCGGGCTGGAGCCCCGCCTGGGCGATGCGCATCTGCGCATCCTCACTATCGTCGGCTTCCCGACAGCGACCACGCCCGGCATCCTCGACGAGCTGAACCGCCTGGCCTTTCCCTATCGCTGGTCGACGCGCGCCGTCCTCCTCGACAAGACTGACGCGACCAAGCTGCTGACCAAGATCAGGCGGCAATGGTTCGCCAAGCGCAAAAGCATTGCGGCGATCTTGAAAGAGGTGATGACCAACGAGGCTTCGGCGCTGGTCGACACCGACGCGGCCAACAAGGCGGCCGACGCCGACATGGCGCTGCAGGAGCTGGGCGCCGACTACGCCGGCCAGGCATATGTGACGGCGACGATCGCGGTTTGGGATGACGATCCCCGCATCGCCGCCGAAAAACTCCGTCTCGTCGAGAAGGTAATCCAGGGCCGCGACTTTACGGCAATGCCCGAGACCATCAACGCCGTGGATGCTTGGCTCGGCTCGCTGCCTGGCCATGTCTACGCCAATGTCCGGCAGCCGCCGATCTCGACACTGAATCTCGCCCACATGATCCCGCTGTCGGCGGTGTGGGCTGGACCGGAACGGGACGAGCACTTCAATGCACCCCCACTGCTTTACGGCAGAACCGAAGGCTCGACCCCGTTCCGGCTTTCCATCCATGCAGGCGACGTCGGCCATACTCTGATCGTCGGCCCGACCGGCGCCGGCAAATCCGTGCTGCTCGCCCTCATGGCGCTTCAGTTCCGGCGCTATCCGCGATCCCAGGTCTTCTCCTTCGACTTCGGCGGCTCGATCCGGGCCGCAGCCCTCGCCATGCGCGGCGACTGGCACGATCTCGGCGGTGGGCTTACCGAAGGCGCTGACGACAGCGTGTCACTGCAACCGTTGGCGCGGATCGACGATGTCGCCGAGCGGGCATGGGCCTCCGACTGGCTGATCGCGATCCTGGGGCGCGAAAGAGTCCCGGTCACGCCCGAGGTCAAGGAGCATCTGTGGTCGGCGCTGTCGTCGCTGGCCTCCGCGCCTATCAGCGAACGCACCCTAACGGGTCTCTCGGTTCTCCTCCAATCCAACGATCTGAAACAGGCGCTCCGACCATACTGTGTTGGCGGCCCCTATGGCCGGCTGCTCGATGCCGAGGCCGAGCATCTGGGCGAAGCCAATGTTCAGGTCTTCGAAACCGAGGGATTGATCGGCACCGGTGCTGCCGCCGCTGTGCTCGCCTATCTCTTCCATCGCATAGAGGACCGCCTAGACGGTCGTCCGACGCTGCTAATCGTCGACGAAGGCTGGCTCGCGCTGGACGACGACGGCTTCGCCGGTCAGCTCCGCGAATGGCTGAAGACGCTGCGCAAGAAGAACGCCAGCGTCATCTTCGCCACCCAGTCGCTCTCCGACATCGATGGGTCTGCAATCGCGCCCGCGATCATCGAGAGCTGCCAGACCCGTATTCTGCTACCGAACGAACGCGCGATCGAGCCGCAGATCACCGCCATCTATCGGCGTTTCGGCCTCAACGATCGCCAAATTGAGATCCTCGCCCGGGCGATGCCCAAGCGCGACTACTACTGCCAGTCGCGGCGGGGGAATCGCTTGTTCGAGCTAGGCCTGTCGGACGTAGCCCTGGCGCTGTGCGCAGCCTCGTCGAAGCAGCATCAGGCGCTGATCGCCGCGGTTCACGCCCGCAGCGGCACGGATGGTTTCCTTGCCGAATGGCTTGGCGAGAACCGGCTTGGCTGGGCCTCCGACCTCATCCCCGACCTCACCAATGTCACCCCCCAAACCGATCCGGAGGCACGCTCATGACCCGCTCTCATTCTTCCCGCTCGCGCGCGCTGGGCATCGGCGCCGCGCTCCTCGCCGCGCCGCTCGCGCTGTCGCCGATCCTTGCGCCGCCCGCAGCCGCGCAGTGGATCGTCTATGATCCGACCAACTATGCGCAAAACGTCCTGACGGCGGCGCGCACGCTCCAGCAGGTCAATCAGCAGATCACCCAGCTTCAGAATGAAGCGACGATGCTGATCAATCAGGCCCGCAATCTCGCGAGCTTGCCATACTCCTCGCTCCAGCAGCTTCAGCAGTCGATGCAGCGCACCCAGCAACTTCTCGCGGAGGCGCAGGGCATCGCCCTCAACGTCCAGCAGATCGACCGCGCGTTCCAGACCACCTACGGCAACGCGTCGATGTCGGCTTCCGATCAGGCGCTCGTCTCCCAGGCGCGGGAACGCTGGCAGAATACGGTCGGCGGTTTGCAGGACGCCATGCGGGTGCAGGCGGGCGTCGTCGGCAACATCGATACCAATCGCAGTGAGATGACGGCGCTCGTCGGTCAAAGCCAGGGCGCGACCGGCGCGCTGCAGGCGACGCAAGCGGGGAATCAGCTTCTCGCTCTGCAAGCACAGCAGCTCGCCGACCTCACCGCCGTCGTCGCCGCCAATGGCCGCGCACAGAGCCTCTCCGAGGCCGAGCGGGCGGCAGCGGCCGAACAGGGCCGCGAACAGCGCCGCCGGTTCCTGACCCCGGGTACCGGCTACGAGCCCGGCAACGCGCGCATGTTCCCGAACGGCAACTGAGGACATGGTCATGGACGGCAAGATGCTCGCCCGGCTTGGCGCCGTCGTGTTCGTCGCGGTCGCGGTAACCGCGACCGCCATCGAGATGACCCGGAAGGAAGAAGCGCCGCCCGCCTGGCCATCCGGCCGCTCGACCGAGGCGCAGGCCGATCTGCTGCGCGATGAGCTGATCCGCTGCCAGTCCCTCGGTGAAGCGGGGCCACGCGATCCGGGGTGTCTCCGAGCCTGGGCGGAGAACCGTCATCGCTTCCTCGCGCCCGGCGCCCGTCCGATGGAGCGTCTTCCCGAACCGCCTCCGCCGAATGCGATGCCGCGCGAAATCCCCGAGAATCCGATCCGCCGCGAGAGCGCGCCCCAGCCCGACGAGGCACGGTAGTATCATGGGCGGCACCGGCGTCATCGACCACTTCCTCGAGGTCTTCACCCGCTACATCGACAGCGGCTTCGGCCTGCTGAGCGGCGAAGTCGCCTTCATCGCCACCACGCTGATCGTCATCGACGTGACGCTGGCGGCGCTGTTCTGGAGCTGGGGCGCCGATGACGACATCATCGCCCGCCTGGTGAAGAAGACGCTGTTCGTCGGCGTGTTCGCCTACATCATCGGCAACTGGAACAACCTCGCCCGGATCATCTTCGAGAGCTTCGCCGGCCTCGGACTGAAGGCCAGCGGCACGGGCTTCACGACAGCCGACCTCCTGCGCCCGGGCAAGGTCGCGCAGACCGGGCTCGACGCCGGACGGCCGCTGCTCGACTCCATCTCCAACCTCATGGGCTATTGGTCGTTTTTCGAGAACTTCATCCAGATCGCCTGCATGTTCCTGGCCTGGGCGCTGGTGTTGCTCGCTTTCTTCATCCTCGCCATCCAGCTCTTCGTCACGCTGATTGAATTCAAGCTGACGACGCTCGCCGGCTTCGTGCTGATCCCGTTCGGCCTCTTCGGCAAATCCGCCTTCATGGCCGAACGTGTTCTCGGCAACGTCATCTCCTCCGGCATCAAGGTCCTGGTGCTCGCTGTCATCATCGGCATCGGCTCGACGCTGTTCTCCGAGTTCACATCCGGCTTCGGCGGGCAGAACCCTTCGATCGACGAAGCCATGGCTATCGTGCTCGCCGCGCTGTCGCTGCTCGGCCTCGGCATCTTCGGTCCCGGTATCGCAAGCGGCATCGTCTCGGGCGGCCCCCAACTCAGCGCAGGCGCAGCCGTCGGCACAGGCCTCGCCGCAGGCGGCATGGTGGCGGCAGGCGTCGGCGCGGTCGGTGCAGCCGCGTCTGGCGGCGCGGCGCTCGCCGGTGGCGCAGCCGCCGCCGCCCGTGGCGGTGCTGCGGTCGCAGGCGGTGCTTCGACTGCTTACAGCCTTGGCTCTGCTGGGCAGTCCGGCGCGACGGGTGTGGTCTCTGGACTTGGTGGGGTCGCCCGTGCGAGCGGCAGCGCCGCGGTCTCGCCACTGCGCCGCGCTGCCTCCCGCGCCGCCGAGAGCATGCGCTCCAGCTTCGACGCCGGTGGCAAGGCCGCGTTCGAGGCGACGGGCGGCTCTTCCACCATGGGCTCGGTCGGCGGTGATGCCGCCGGCGACAGCGCCGCGTCCTCCGGTGTCGCCATTGCCGGCGGACCGCCCGCTTGGGCGCAGCGGATGCGCCGCTCCCAGCGAATGACCCATGCCGTGCAAGCCACGGCCCATGCCGTCCGCTCCGGCGACGCCCACGGCGGCGGCTCCTCCGTCAATCTCTCCGAAGGCGATCGCTGATGTTCAAACGCCCCTCCACCCATTACGGCAAAGCCGCCGAGCCCGAGACGCCGTATCAGCGCGCCGCGCAAGTCTGGGATGAGCGCATTGGCGCCTCTCGCATCCAGGCCAAGAACTGGCGGCTCATGGCCTTCGGCTCCCTGATCCTGTCGGCCGGGTTCGCTACCGCACTAGTCGTGCAATCGGCACGCGGAACGATCGTGCCGTGGGTGGTGCAGGTCGATCGCGTCGGTCAGGCTCAAGCCGTGGCGCCGGCCGAAGCCGACTACCGCCCGACCGATCCGCAAATCGCCTTCCACCTGGCGCGCTTTGTCGAACAGGTCCGCTCGATTCCGGCCGACGCGATCATCGTGCGACAGAACTGGCTCCGTGCCTACGACTTCACGACCGATCGCGGCGCTATGGCGCTGAACGACTATGCGCGCTCGAACGACCCGTTCACGCGTGTCGGTCGCCAGCAGGTCGCCGTCGACGTCTCCAGCGTCATCCGCGCCTCTCCGGACAGCTTTCGCGTGGCCTGGGTCGAGCGCCACTACGAGAACGGCCAACTCGCCGAGACCACGCGCTGGACCGCGATCCTGACGATCGTCGTGCAGATCCCCCGCAATGCCGACCGGCTCAGGGCCAACCCGCTCGGCATCTACGTCAACGCCATCAACTGGTCACGGGAGCTTGGGCAATGAAGCCGTCTTTCCGTAAAGCTGGAAATCCGGCTTCACACACACTTGTATTCCCGGCTCTCCGCAGAGCCGCAATCCCTATGGTCCTGCTGGCGACAACCGCGCTCGCCGGCTGCGCCACCACGAACCCACCGCCCGAAATTTCCTACGACAACGCGGCTCCTGCCGTGCAGACCGTCGATCCGCCTGCGCCCGTCACCGTGGTTGAGTTACCGCGGCCGTTGCCGCTACCCGGCCAGTTGCAGCGTGTGCCGGAGACACGACGCGCGCCCGAGCCGGCCAACCCGACGGCGCGCGTCAATCAGGCCAATGAGGCGGCCCGCGTCCAGCCGGTGCGCGACGGCTTCATCAACTCCATGCAGGTCTATCCCTGGACGCAAGGGGCGCTCTATCAGGTCTACACCGCTGTCGGTCAGATCACCGACATCGCGCTTCAGCCCGGCGAGCAGCTCGTCGGCGCCGGTCCGGTGGCGGCCGGGGACACGGTCCGCTGGATCATCGGAGACACCGAGAGCGGATCGGGCGCGACGCGCCAAATCCACATCCTCGTGAAGCCGACGCGGGCCGACCTGATGACGAACCTCGTCATCAACACCAACATGCGCACCTATCACATGGAGCTGCGCTCGACCGAGCGGACCTACATGGCCTCTGTCTCCTGGCAGTATCCGCAGGACCAACTCATCGCGCTGCGCCGGCAGAATGCCGAGGCACAAGCCGCGCACCCCGTGGCCAGCGGGGTCGACCTCGCCAACGTCAACTTCCGCTATGCGATCGAGGGTGATCGCGCGCCGTGGCGGCCGCTGCGCGCCTTCGACGACGGTCGCCAGGTCTTCATCGAGTTTCCTCGCGGCATCGGCCAGGGCGAGATGCCGCCGCTCTTCGTCGTTGGTCCCGAGGGCAACACCTCAGAGCTGGTGAATTACCGCGTTCGCGGCCACCACATGATCGTCGACCGGCTGTTCGCTGCCGCCGAACTGCGCTTCGGCTCCGGTCGGGAGCAAAAGCGCGTCAGAATCGTCCGAACCGACGGGAGGCCGACCTCGTGAGCGAGAACCCGCCCCGGAGCGAGGAAATGCCGGACGACGATGCGCAGCCCCTGACCGGCGAGTCGGTCGGGCCTGCGCCGATGCGTCTGCGCGCCGAACCGCCCCGCGTCACCCGATTATCGCGGAAGGTTCTCGCCGGCCTCGGTCTTGTCGCCAGCGTCGGACTCGGAGGAGCACTGATCTACGCGCTTCAGACCCGCGACGCCGGTCGGCCGACCGACGAGCTCTATTCGACCGAGAACCGCTCGACCGCGGACGGCCTGGCTGGCCTTCCACGAGATTACAGTGGCGTGCCGCGGCTCGGTCCGCCACTTCCCGGTGACCTCGGGCGGCCGATCCTCAGCACCCAGGATCGCGGACAGCCGGTGCCGACACCCGGAATCGCCACGCCCAATCCCGGCATCAGCCCGGAAGAGCAGCGCCGCCTTCAGGAGATCGAGACCGCGCGGACCAGCCGTCTGTTTTCCGGATCCGAAAGCCGGGGCGCGCCCGCCGCGGCGGGAATTGCCCCAGCACTCCCGCCCTCGCCGGATTTGGCGAGCCTTGGCCTTGCGCCACCGCCGACCACTCCCTCTGCGCAGGATCGCCAGAACGCCTTCCTCAGCGCGGCGGCCGATCGACGGACGGTGTCCCCCGATCGCGTCGTTGCTCCGGCGTCGCCGAACATCCTTCAGGCCGGCGCAGTCATCTCGGCGGCGCTCATAACTGGCATCCGGTCCGACCTTCCGGGACAGATCACCGCCCAGGTGACCGAAAACATCTACGACAGCCCGACGGGCCGCATCCTGCTCGTCCCACAGGGCACGCGGGTTATCGGCCAATACGACAACAACGTGCAGTTCGGCCAAAGCCGCGTGCTGCTGGTCTGGAACCGGCTGATCTTTCCGAACGGCCGGTCGATCGTTCTCGAACGCCAGCCAGGTGCCGACGCCGAAGGTTTCGCCGGCCTGCAGGACGGCGTCGATTACCACTGGTGGGATCTCGCCAAGGCGGCCGGACTTTCCACACTGCTCAGCGTCGGCGCCGAACTCGCCGTGGACAATGATGATCGCTTGATCCAGGCGATCCGCAATGGCGGCGAGGACACCATCAATGATGCAGGACAGCAGATTGTGCGGCGACAGCTCAACATTGCGCCGACGCTGACGATCCGCCCTGGCTTCCCTGTTCGTGTGATCGTTACGCGGGACCTGGTGCTCGAATCCTACGGAGGATCATGATGGCGAAGCTTAAGTTGGGTCCGATCGTCGACGACAAGCCGATCAAGGTCACGGTAGAAATGCCCGCAGCTCTCCACCGGGATTTGCGGGCATATGCCGAAGCGCTAGGCCGGGAACAGGGCGAGGTGATTGCTGACCCAATGCGATTGATCGTGCCGATGCTGGAGAGGTTCATCGCAACCGATCGCGGTTTTGCAAAAGCTAGGCGAGCTACGACGCAAGAAACCGACGATTAGCCCACACTTCTCCCCTTCAGCCCTGAAAGGGTGTCGAGACATTTCAGCAGCAGTGGCAGGGCGGGATTGTCGTTGTCGCAACATGAAATCGTAGCAGCCGTGGGCGCTCGGACCGATGAAAGCGGAACCAACGCGATATCAGTGCGGCTAACCAACGTCGTGATGGTTAAACCGAAGCCCTGTTCGACCATGGTGAGGAGTGTCTCCCGGCTGACCTGTTGAATGGATAGTTGAACCTCTCCTTCCACGGCTCCTACCATGCGCTTGAGCAAGTCGGAGAGTTCACGTCCGGCACCGTCGGAACGAACGAGAAATACCTCCTCGCAGATGTCTTCCCAAGCCAATTGCATTCGCGACGCCAACTGGTGACGCTGGGACAATGCCACGAACAAAGTGGGATCGCAGAAGCGCCGAATTTTAAACTGGCGGTTGCTGTTCGTGCGAAGGCAAATTGCGGCGTCCAGTAATCCACGCCGCACCCGCGCTGTATTCTCTTCTGAAGTGCCTTCCTCGAGCTTCACCTCGATAGTCGGATATTGATGTCGGAAGTCCGCGAGAAGGTCGATGATTGGGCCCGCTGGAAATGCTTCGAGCATGCCGAATCTGATAAGCCCGGTCTTGAGGTTTCGGGTAGACCGGATCTCTGTCGCAGCCTCGCGAAGGTATCGCGCTCCTGCCGCCGCGTGCTGAAGAAAGCGTGCTCCTTCGGGCGTTAGCGCGGCACCTGTTCTTGTGCGCTCGAACAGCGAAACGCCAAGCTGACGCTCTAGCATCTGCACGCGACGGCTGACGGTAGATTGGGAGATCGCAATGCGGTCGGCCGCCCGGCGAAAGCTACCTGCCTCGGCGACCTGGATCGCGTATTTGAGGTATCGCAGATCAAGCGTCAGATCAGGCATGACGCCCCTCCGTGACTGCCGCCATTTGAGCGCACGAGCAGCGCGCCAAATTCTGATCCGCCAGCGGACGGCGCGTCTCTTTCGATCTCAGACGAGGAATGTGAGCCGAGTCCTTCGATGAGCATGACCATCTCCGAATCCCAGAAATGTATGCGGCAGTCATACATCTCCAGCCACTTGATGTCTATGCGTCACGCATATATCGTTGATGGATGGAGCCGGAGGCAGCCAAGTATCATTTTGGTGCACTTGCGCTCGCGGTGGCTGACAGCATCGCGAGTGCCTCAGCCTCGCTTTCGCCGAGCGGACCAGCGGCTGCGCTGATGATCTTTCTTAGTGTTGAGCCTGGGGTCCCTATCAGCGTCCTAGCTAGCCGGCTTCGTCTTTCCCATGCTGGGACCGTGCGATTGATCGACAGGCTTGAAACCGGTCATCTGGTCGAACGGCGGCGACACACCGTCGACAAACGGGCGCGTTTCATCCACCTCACCAATTCCGGTGAACAGATGACTAAAGCCTTGCTCAGAGCGCACGAGCAGGTGATCGCGGCGTGGGTCTCGCCCCTATCGCCCATCGACCTGAACGACCTAGGCACGTTGTCCGAGCGGCTTCTTCTCGAAAGCGGGTTGAACAAAAGTGAGCTCGCAAGCCTCCAGCATCTGGGCGGCGACCCGAGGCGACGACCTACTGAAAACGCAACGCCAGCCCGCTCGCCACCCCGGCGCCCTTCGAAGAACGACTGACCAGAATTTAAATCAGGCTTGATACTTTGGAATCCATCGCGTTCGACCTTCTCATATGCATGCTGGCATTCTGGTTTGGGTATTCCGCAAACCGAGGTGGGACATGCCTGGTCGTGGCTGCTCACGAGTTGCAGAAACGACGCCGACCAAGAATGTTCGTCGGATTTCTTGCGGCGTCTGCAGCGGCGGGCCTTGTTGCTATTCCGCTCGCTTGGTCTGGGTCGCTGAACGCGACCCTGGCACCCTCGACGAACGTCAACGCCTTTCTCCTAATCGGCGCCATCGCCTTCGGCTTTGGGGCGCTCATCAATGACGCCTGTCTGCTTGGATCGTTGGCACGGTTAGGCGATGGCGAAATGCGACTGCTGGCTCTTCCTGTGGGACTAGCAGTCGGGATCTTGATTGCCGATCATGGTCGGCCCGGCTCTCTCGTGACATGGACAAGTGTTATCGGGAGCCCAAGCATTCCTGGGGCCGCTATGGTTCTCGCCCTTGCGGTTGTACTCGCGCTGGCGATGATGTTCGTATCGACGAAGGGTGCATCGCGAAAAAGACCGGGGTGGGCGTTTGGCGCCTCAATGATTGGCCTCGGTATCGCTGGTGGACTTCTCTACGCCCTGTCACCGGCTTGGACGTTCGCTGACCTGATCCAACGCGGCCTTCCTCTTCGAATGACGCCAACAGGCGAGGTCGCACTCGTTGCGGTCATTGCCTCTGTTGCGGGAGCAATCACGGCATCCGTGCGTCAGGGACGTTTGCGTTTTCAACGGCCGACGGTTGCCGGCATTCTGCGATCGATTGTCGGTGGAGCGTTGATGGGAATAGGTATCGGCCTCATACCCGGTGGCAACGACGCTTTGATCCTCGCCGCAGTGCCTACACTCTCTCCGGGCGGCATAGTTGCCTACCTCGTGATGACGACGACGATCGTTTTTGGATTTGAAGCGCGTGACAGGCTTTTCAAGAAAGGTCCATCAGGCCACGGGAGAGTGTAGATGGTCTTGGGCCGATCATGAGACCCGTGAATATCGACATATTAGGTCATACGCCTGCGTTGCCCCATCCCCCTAATTGCCGTCTCGAAGGATAGTGCGTCGAGCATACGGTTGTGTGCATGTAGGCGTGGTCACGGCAGGAATGAGTGTCTGTCGCCGCATACCCCAGCTCCGGCGCGAGAATCTGAGGTTTCAGACATCGTCGGTGCCTACCGGCCCGCCTTCGCCCTCCATCCGATTAATGGCACGCACGTCCTTAGCGTTGAACTTAAGCCTCACGCCTGATCCCGCGCGATGATCCTCATCGATGAAGACGGCGCCGCCCCGTTCGAGCGCGTCACGCAACCGCGTCAGTTCCGAAGCTGCAAGCACGCTACCGCCGGCCTCGAACCGGGCTAACGTCTCCTCGTCCAACTCAGCGATCTTGGCGACGTGCGATCGCGGCCACTGAATCAGGGCTCTCGCTGCGCGCGCCAATGGTCCAGTCATGCTCATCGATGCTTCCTTCTTTGGAAAACCCACCTTTTCGCAAAGTGACGACTTTGCGGGCACTCGATCGGCTAAATGAGCTTCGCCATTGCGACCGCGGTATCCGCCATGCGCGTCGCAAAGCTCCATTCATTGTCGTACCAAGCAAGCACGCGAACCATCCTGCCATCGACAACATCTGTTTGGGGAAGTGCCACGATTGAGGATTCCGTCCGATGGTTCAGATCGACCGACACCAAGGGCTCTGTCGTGAAGGCGAGCACCCCACTCATCGCACCGGCGGCAGTCTGACGGATGGCGTCGTTCACCTCGTCTATCGAAACCTCACGCGACGTCGAAACAGCCAAATCTATGACCGACACGTTCGGCGTTGGGACGCGGATGGACGAGCCGTGAAGCTTACCTTTTAGTTCCGGCAGCACGCGGCCAATCGCGTTCGCAGCCCCGGTGGAAGTCGGAATCATTGAGAGTGCGGCTGCGCGGGCGCGGTAGAGATCCTTGTGGACGGTATCCTGCGTCGGCTGGTCACCGGTATAAGCGTGAACCGTGGTCATATAGCCTCGCTCTATGCCGCAGAGGTCGTTCAGTACCTTCGCGACAGGCGCGAGGACATTGGTCGTGCATGAGCCATTAGATACGACGACGTCGTCAGCGGTCAGCGTGTCGTGATTGACCTTGAAGACGATCGTCTTGTCTGCCCCATCGCTCGGCGCGGAGATGAGCACGCGTTTTGCTCCCGCACGAATGTGCGACTCGGCCTTCTCCTTGGATGTGAAGAAGCCCGTGCATTCGAGCGCCACGTCAACACCAAGCTCATCATGGGGCAGGTTTGCTGGATCGTGTTCCGACGACACCCTGATTTTACCGGACCCGACGTCGATCCAGTCTTCGCCGAGGTCGATCGAACCGCGAAAGGGACCATGAACTGAGTCGTACCTCAGGAGGTGTGCCAAGGTAGCGACCGGCCCGAGGTCGTTGATCGCAACCACTTCGACGTCCTCTCGACGTAGTTCGACGATCGACCGTAAGGCTAGTCGCCCGATCCGACCGAAACCATTGATTGCGACCTTAACCGTCATGCCTGTCTCCCCTGGCTTGCCCTACTGACTAGAGCATACGCCATTCACTCAGTGACGCATGGCGCATGAACTCGCCTCTGGCAGCATGTTCGTGCCGACACATTTATGTATGCGTCACGCATAGACCTATCTGCGTGGGTGCTTGGGGTCAACGTGGCAATGTCGGCGCGGACTTTGGACCACAACGCGAAGTGGCGCTGCAAAGATGTGATTCGGCCTCAAGGCAGCCGGAACCACGGCAAGCGACACCGATCTATAGCCGCCAGGTATCGGCATTCCGTACGCCGCCATGATCTAAATAGCGGACTTTCGATATCCAGTGTCATCGCTGGGGTGTCGTAAGCCTCTGTGAATCCGGCTTTTTCTCCTCTCGCTTGCCGACCGGCACCACACGGGTATGGCTTGCTGTCTATGCTTCGCGCACATATAGATGTGGCAATGGATGAACCTCGCGATCGAAATATCTTTGGGGCGTTCGCACTCATGATCAGCGACGACATCGTTCGCGCTAGTTCATCGCGGGCGCCGGAAGCTGGACCCGCAGCATCGGCCCTGGCGTTGATTGCGCACATGCCTGGGCTCTCGATTCGCATGCTCTCTATCGGCGTCGGCCTCTCCCATGCAGCGATAGTCCGTTTGGTGGATCGGTTAGCGGCTGAGGGATTGGTCGAACGCCGTGAGCATTTCACGGATGGTCGCACCCGGTCCCTCTATCTCACTGCGGCGGGCAAGATAGCGAGCGACGAAGTCCTTTCCTCGCGCGACGAGGTGATCGCAGAGGGGTTATCCATCCTAAGCCCAGACGAACTGAAAGTTCTCGGCGCCATAGCGGAACGCGTCTTACGCAATCGCCTGGAAAATCTTGAGCATTCTTATCGTATCTGCCGCTTGTGTTGCTATGAGGGTTGCACGAACTGCCCGATCGATGCCGAGTTGCATGAGCGTGGCGTAGATCGCGAAAACAGCGGCGAGGCGTAGGACTATCGCAATCGCATCACTCAGTGTTGAGCAATGAGATATGCCGCCAGAAATCCCACGACCGTGATGAGCCCTATGAACGGCGGCGCCTTTTCGAAAGCTTCGGGTATCATGGCTTCTGCCAGCATCGCTATGACGGCGCCGGCCGCGAAAGAAAGAATGGCTGGCGCCTGAGTTGATGCCGAAACGAGGAGAAGATTTCCTACACCGGCGGCAACGCAAACGAGTAGGGGAATGCCGACCCAGACCGCGTAGATATAGCTTCGAGGTCGGCCCGCAACCTTCATCCCTGAAGTGCTCGATAGGCCCTGCGGCACATTAGCGAGAAAGAAGCCTGCCACGACGGCCAGGCTGATTCTGCCGCCATCAGCCACCGACATCCCGATCACAAGGGCCTCTGGAATTCCGTCGAGAACGCTGCCGAGCGCAATTGCGGCACCACTACCACGGTGCTCCTGTTCAGTGGCCTGCTCCGTGCATTCACCGCATCGCTTTCGATGCTTCGCGCCTTGGCGAGACAGAAACCAGTTTGTGCCGCTGAAGATCGCAGCTCCGGCGAGCAGCGCGAAGATCGCAATTGGGCCCATCCCGGCCGAAACGCGATCGCCGATGAGTTCGGTAGCGACAACGGCAATCAACACGCCGCCACCAAAGCCCATAACTGCGGAGATCATGCGGTGAGTAAGTCGCCCGAAAAGCACGTCCGCCAGCACCGCCCCCACCAGCAGTCCACTACCCGATAAAAGGCCCCACAAGCCGGCGATCACGTATTCCGGCATCATGGCGGTGACCCGGCTGCCAGCACGTCAAAGCGCGAGCACCCTTGCAGCAGTGTTGTCGATGATAGTCGAAGCTCGCTCATCGCTTCGCTCGGTCCAATCGCCAGGTCGGTCGCGCGAAGTGGCAGCTATAGCCACCGGGTTCACGCATGAGATATTTCTGATGCTCGGGCTCAGCCTCCCAGAAAGATTCTTCCGGGTTGATCTCGGACACGACTGGCCCAGGCCAGCGACCCGACGCTTCGATCTCGGCGATCGTCGCTAACGCGATGTCCATCTGCGCTGCGGAAGTATAAAAAATGGCCGATCGATAGCTCGGGCCTACATCGCTGCCCTGTTGTTCATACGTTGTTGGGTCGTGAATCTGGAAGAACAGTTCAAGAAGCGCTCTGTACGTCAGGATCGACGGGTCGAAAGTTACCTCGACGGCTTCCGCATGGCCATAATGCCGCGCATAAGTCGGATCTGGCATCTCGCCGCCGATATAGCCAACACGCGTGGACACGACGCCATTCGCGCGGCGCAGCAAATCTTCGAGACCCCAGAAACACCCACCCGCGAGTATCGCTCGATCGGTTCGCGCCGGCGCCTGGTCTGTAGCGGGCAGGCTCTCCATCCGTTTACCCTTAGCTCTGTATACCAAATCAACTCGACGACGCCGCACCGGCAGGCTGACCGCCGCTCGAAAGCTCGGTCTGCACATCAGAACCCCGGACGAGCGTCAGATCGACGGGACACCGATCCGCGATCTCAAGAATGCGCGCGCGTTGATCATCGCTGAGCGGCCCATCGAGAACGATGGTGCGTGTGAAGCGGTCAGGCGGCATCATGTCCGCCACCTTCTCGTGCCGCACGGTCGTCGTCGCTCTTTCGAGCGGGAAGCCCTTGCGGTCGGCGTAAAGGCGCATCGTCATCACCGTGCAGGCAGCTAGCCCGGCTGACACCAGTTCGTAGGGAGACAAGCCGCTCCCAAGACCTCCGACCGATTCCGGCTCGTCGGCGAACAGAGTGTGCTCGCCACTGCGCACCGTGAGCTGGAACTTTCCCGCGAGCGTCTCCGATGCAACGACACCTTTCGCCGCCTCGACCTGCGGAAGATCCGCCGCAAGCGGCGGAAGAAAGCGGCTGGCCCACGCGGCGACCATAGCTGAGGCGTAGTTCGCATCTTCGACGTCGGTGAGAAGGTGATCCGCCGTGTCGAGCGAGACAAAGCTCTTAGGATGTCGTGACGCGACGAAGATTCGCGAGGCATGCTCGATGCCCACGACTTGGTCCACCGGCGAATGCATGACCAGCACCGGACGTCGAAGCGCGGCGATGGACTTCTCGATGTCGGCTCGCTCTACCGTTTCCAGGAAGGTGCGGCGGATGAGGAACGGCCTGCCAGCGATCTCCACAGAGGCCTCGCCCTTGCTCGCTATCGCGTCGAGGTCGCCAGGCCGGAACACGCGCAAGATATGCTGAAGGTCGGCCGGCGCACCGATCGTCACCACCGCTGCGACATCCGGCAGCTCGGCGGCGGCTACGATCGCTGCCGTGCCACCCAGGCTGTGCCCGACAAGGAGGGCGGGTGGCATACCGGCAGCCGCCATGGCCTTCGCGGCTGCCCTCAGATCGTCGACGTCAGAAGCGAAGCTTACCTCTTCTTCCGCGGCACTCGCGAGCCCTGTGCCGGCGAAGTCGAACCGCAAGACGCCGATACCAGCCCGCGAGAGCGCGCGTGCGATGTGGACGGCGGCGCGACTGTCCTTCCCGCAAGTGAAACAATGGGCGAAAATCGCCCAGCCGCGAGGAGTCCCTTCCGGCGCCTCTAGGTGCCCGGTTAGCTCCGACGCCGCTCCCCCGGCAAACTTGAACCGTGTTCCTGCCATATGCTTCGAGCCTCCAACGGCGGCTTGGCAGGTGCACCGAAACCCTTCGAACCTGACCCGGAGCACCATCGACCCGAGATAACCGCCAAGGCATTCTTTTTATATGCGTGGCGCATATAGACAAGCCCCTAAACCACTATTATATGCGTCGCGCATACTTCTGTGGCCATAGTCAGATTGGTCCACTGGGGTGGCATTCGTCAGGCGCAGGCCAAAGGGCTATGGAACTCAATCAGGTCAGCTATTTCATCAACTTGGCCGAGACGCTGAATTTCACTGCGGCTGCTCGCCTCAGTGGTGTGTCACAACCAAGCCTGACCCGAGCGATCCGCCGCCTGGAGGAGGAACTCGGTGGACCGCTTATCTATCGTGACGGGAAGAACAGCCGGCTAACGAGCCTGGGTCAGGACGTCGAGCTGGAATTCCGCCGAATGCTGGTTGCGATGAAGAGCGTAAGACATCACTCGGAAAACTGGGCGATGGGGCGGCATCGCGTTCTCGATGTTGCTGTCGCCTCCAGCGTCGGCCCGAGGGCCTTCACAGCCTTTTTCGAGAGCGCTCTGGAAGAGGTGCCGTCCATCGAGATCAAACTGCACTCGCTCCAGTCGGGCGAGGACACGTCGGAGGTGCTCTCAGGCAAATATCACGCGTGCATCCTGCCTCGCGAATCCAGGCCGGATCGTAAACTTGATGTGCGTCCTCTCTTCCGGGAGCGTTTCGTGCTCGGCTGCGCTGCAGATCACCCCTTAGCGGCGTGCGAAGTCGTTCGTGGCGAAGACCTGCTCTCTTTCCCGTTTGTAGATCGACTGAAATGCGAATGCCGCGATCAAATCCTCGATCACTTCGCGCGTCGAGAGGTGCGGATACGTCCTCGCTTTCGCTCAGATCGAGATGATTGGGTGCAGCGCATCGTCGCCGAAGGTCGGGGGGTATGCATTCTGCCCGAACGCTCGGCCACCACCCACGGCTTGATCACCAGGCCGATCGAGGGCTTCGCTATCGAGCGTGAGATCGTGATTGCCACCGTGTCCGGATCTACGGCACCGGTCGAGATACGAAAAATCGCTCAGCTTGCAGCCCGATACGAATGGAGTTGACCCGCCAAGCAAGAGGCATGTGCGGTATAGAAACTATACGCACGACGTATTGGATTAATGTTGGGGCCACTGCGATAGTTGATGTGAGTATCGACGTGATAAATTGAACGTAGTGTGCCTGACCCTCTAACTAAGTAATGGAGATTCACCATGAAGTTTGAAAAGTGGCAGGCAGCAATCGAACGCCTGACCCCGGAACAACGCCGGATCACCCAGCAGGACGGCACCGAGAGGCCCTTTACCGGCGAGTATAACGACAACAAGGAGGCGGGCATCTACGTTGACGTCGTATCCGGCGAGCCGTTGTTCGCGTCGACGGACAAGTTCGAGTCGGGCACTGGCTGGCCGAGCTTTACCAAGCCGATCGTCGCGGCTCACGTGAACGAAGTGCGAGACAGCTCGCATGGCATGGTTCGGACGGAGGTTCGCTCGGTGCACGGCGACAGCCATCTTGGCCACGTGTTTCCGGACGGGCCGTCTGACCGCGGCGGCCTGCGCTACTGCATCAACTCGGCATCACTTCGATTCATCCCGCGCGATGAGATGGAAGCCGCGGGCTATGGCGAATATCTCGACCAAGTAGAGGAGGCCTAACATGCAACAGCGCGCTGTTCTCGCTGGCGGATGCTTTTGGGGAATGCAGGATCTGATCCGCAAGCAGCCCGGCATCGTTTCGACCCGCGTCGGCTACACCGGTGGCGACGTGCCGAATGCCACGTACCGCAACCATGGCACTCATGCAGAGGGGATCGAGATCACCTTCGACCCGACAGTGACGAGCTACCGTAATATCCTGGAATACTTCTTCCAGATCCATGATCCGACGACAAAGAACCGCCAAGGCAACGACCGCGGCCTCTCCTATCGGTCTGGCATCTATTACGTCGACGAGGAGCAGAAGCGCATCGCCGAAGATACGATAGCCGACGTCGATGCGTCCGGGCTGTGGGACGGCAAGGTCGTCACCGAAGTCGAGCCCGTGGGTGACTTCTGGGAAGCGGAGCCGGAGCACCAGGATTATCTGGAGAAGAGGCCGGGCGGATATACCTGCCATTTCCCGCGCGCTAACTGGGTGCTCCCGAAGCGTAAAGACGCTGGCGACACCCAGGCTGAGGCCGGCGCGGCAGCGGAATAACTGCAGCGACAATTGCGGCTGAGCCCCTGGGTCGCACCATCGGACCCGCATCCACTGATGGTGCGGGTCTGAAACCCAGCTAATCAAGCGGTCAGACCGCTCCTCAGCCATCGAGTTGTTAGGATCGCCACATCATGCCAGACCTTTCTTCGTTTCCGATCACACAACGCTGGCCGGCATCCAACCCCGACCTTCTGCAGCTCTACGCCGCGCCCACGCCCAACGGCGTCAAGGTCTCGATCATGCTCGAGGAGATCGGCCTGCCGTACGAGCCGCACTTTATCGACATCTCTAAAAACGAAAGCAAAGATCCGGCCTTCGTTTCACTAAACCCGAATGGCCGCATACCTGCGATCATCGACCCAGTGGGCCCGGACGGTAAGCCGCTCGGCGTTTGGGAATCCGGTGCGATCCTCGTTTATTTGGCCGAGAAGACCGACCAGCTCGTCCCGAGAGCATCAGCCAAGCGCTACGAGGCGCTAAGCTGGGTATTCTTCCAGATGTCGGCGATTGGCCCAATGTTCGGTCAACTCGGCTTTTTCTTGCGTTGGGGCGGTAAGGACTACGAGGATAAGCGGCCTCAGCAGCGGTTCGCCGACGAGTCCAGACGTCTTCTAGGCGTCTTGGATCGCCAGTTGGACGGGCGCAGCTGGATCGTTGACGACTACTCCATTGCTGACATTGCGACCCTCGGTTGGGTGAACGCCCTGGTTGGCGCCTACGATGCCGGCGACCTACTGCGGTTTAGCGATCATTCGAATGTCCGAGCGTGGCTGGATCGCGGCCTTGCGCGCCCAGCAGTCCAACGTGGGCTGCTCATGCCGGCGAGATCAGCATGAGTGTCATCGCTGCATATTACTACAACGAGGGTCGGCGTATCCGAGAAGTGGCTATCGACGAACGCGTCGAGCTCGACAAGAACCGTTCGGGCTTCTGCTGGATTGGGCTCAGCGAGCCTTCCGTCAACGAACTGAGGGCGCTTCAGGCGACCTATAATCTGCATCCTTTGGCGATAGACAACGCGATGCACCCGATATGCCCGCCCAAGCTCGAAGTTTATAACGGCGAGCTTTACGTCGTCGCCCAGACAGCTGAGCTGGTCGGGGACCGCATACGTTACGGCAAGACGGCGATCTTTACTGGCCATAACCATCTTATCACCGTTCGCCACGGCAACGCCGGGGCATTGGGCAACCTTCGAGAGCAACTCGAGCGTTCGCCCGCCCAATTCGGAAAGGGCGTCGATTACGTCCTCCACGCGATCCTTCACCGGATCGTGGATCAGTATCTGCCCATCTTCGAAATGATCGAGGATGACGTACTTGCGATGGAGAGGCGGTCGCTCGACGACTTCCTTGGGCGAGAGGACGTTGCTCGCATCTTCGGCCTGAGATGCGAGCTGACGCGCTTTCAGCGCACCCTTGGCGCTATGGCCGAACTGGTGCGCAAGCTCGTGCGCGGACACTTTCCCTGCATCAGCGCTGAGGTGCGACCCTACTTCAACGACGTTGCGGACCATGTTGATCGTGTCCAGTCCATGGTCGATGGCCTCCTGCAGGTGCTATCCACTGTATTCGAGTTCAGCAGCCTTCTCGAAGCGCAAAGAATCGGGGTCGTCACACGCCAACTTGCGGCATGGGCCGCGATCCTCGCAGTGCCGACAGCGATTGCAGGCATATACGGCATGAACTTCAAGAACATGCCGGAACTGGACACGGCTTACGGCTACTTCGTCGTGCTCGGTGTCATGCTGATGTTCTGCCTCTTCCTGTTCGTGCGGTTCAAGAAGGCCAAGTGGCTGTGATCGCTGCGCGCGAGCCTCAACTAGATCCAGCAGGCTGCCGCGCGCCGTCCACAGCCGCCCTTCCGTCCCAACGTGAACTCGAGGTGCATCAATGACCGCCCAAGTGACCGACGTTCTAGAAGCAGTGCAGACCTTCGTCGCGAAGGGCTATGACCGCGAGTACCGCGTCAAGGACGGCAACCTAGTCGATCTCGAACTGGGATCGATGCTCGATCCATGCTCCATTCGCGTCGACGCAGCGCTGCGTCTCGAAAGCGGGGACGGTGCCGAAGATGCTTCGAACATCTACGCGATCACCGATCCCGCGACCGAGCGAAAAGGTTTGCTGATTGATGCCTTCGACGTGTTCGACGAGATTTGCCACCGTGATCTTTCCGAGCGCCTCCTGGAACATCGTGAGATAACGCCTGCAGGCGACGAAGGCGTTCCGAGCAAGCATGGGCTGCGGAAGGTCTATAAGGCCGAATTCGATCGCGAACCCGAGCGTTACGTTCTTCGAGAAGGCTTCCCCGATTTTCCGGCATGCCCGTTCGGGGGCGCATTCAGCATTCTCGGCTTCGATACCGCAGAACAGACGTATGTCTGGCTCGTGACCAGCATCATTCGGGATCCTCGGCTGATCAGAATCCCCTACCAGGGCGAAGACGTCATCATCGAAGAATAACGGTGCCGGCTGCGGAACGCGGCCTTTCAACGGCTTGCTTCGATAGATCGGCTTATCATTTCAAATTGCAATGCAACGAGGTGCAGATGGATTGGAATAAGGACCACATTCGGGAAACGATGCTGTCGTTGGAGACCGCTGCTCTGCAGAGCGCTCGCGACAAGTATCTCGATTATGTTTCTACCGCTCGCTTGGATCGGAGCGAGTCGATCGAGAACGACGAACAGGCACAAGCCGAGATCGCGAGCGACTTCGCCGAGGCGCTCGACGATACGCTGGACGATTACGCCGACAAGCTCGACAAGCTCAGAACAATCGACTTCGGACCGAAGACGGCGGTTACAGAAGGGGCGGTCATCAAGTTGTCGGGTCGCTACTTCGTCGTCGCGGTGTCAACGGACAAGTTCGTCTGCCATGGGCGCGAGCTTATGGGCATATCGACGATGGCGCCGATCTTCGAGGTAATCGACGGGGCTCAGGCTGGCGAGACGGTTCAATTCAACGGCCGAGAGCTGAAGGTCGAAGCTGTCTCATAGCAAACGGTCGCCGGGGCCGCAGCGCTAGTTCCGAACGCTCTGCGGCTCTGACGTGCCCCTGAGAATTTCCTCCACGCGGAGCTAGAGTCCGGCCCTTGAAAGGACGGACGGAATGAAACGAGCGAGATTCACGGAAGAGCAGATCATCGGGATCCTGCGGGAGAACGAGGCTGGCGCCAAAGCGGGCGAGCTGGCGCGCAAGCACGGCGTGTCGGAGGGCACGATCTACGCCTGGAAGGCTAAGTTCGGCGGGATGAGCGTGTCGGACGCCCAGCGCCTGCGCGCCCTGGAAGACGAGAACGGCAGGCTGAAGCGTCTTCTGGCCGACGCCATGCTCGACAAGGCGGCGTTGAACGATCTGCTGTCAAAAAAGTGGTAGGGCCCGCGGCGATGCGCCAGGCCGTCGCCCATCTGAAGGCGACATTCGGCGTCAGCGAACGGCGGGCCTGCTCTATTATCAAGGCCGACCGCAAATCGGTGCGCTATCGCTCCTGCCGACAGCCAGACACGGCGCTGCGCGAGCGGCTGCGCGCCCTGGCTGTGGAGCGGCGACGGTTCGGCTATCGCCGGCTGTTCGTGCTGCTGCGACGTGAGGGCGAGCCTTCGGGCAAGAACCGGATCTACCGGCTCTACCGCGAGGAAGGTCTGACGGTGCGCAAGCGCCGCTCCCGTCGTCGCGCCATCGGCACGCGAGCGCCGATCCTGATCGAGGCCAGGCCGAACGCCCGCTGGTCGCTGGACTTTGTGCACGACCAGTTCGCCACGGGCCGCCGCTTCCGCATTCTCAACGTGGTCGACGACGTCACCCGCGAGTGCCTGGCGGCGATCCCTGACACTTCGATCTCGGGGCGCCGCGTCGCACGCGAACTGACAGCGCTGATCGCTCGGCGGGGCCGTCCCGCCATGATCGTCAGCGACAACGTCCTAAGTGCGGAAGAAAATGGGCTTGGCAGACAAAGTTTCTCTGCTCGTCAGCATGCTCACGCTGCATGACGCTCGTCAAGTCACATCGTCGAACCAGGCGGCTTCCACTGGCATGGGAAAAGGTCTCGTCCATAGCAAACACAGGGTCCATCCTTTTGGCCCTCACCGTCCTTAACACGAGCTTCTGATCCAGGTGGAAGACCCAAGCATTGTCTACAGGATCATCCGAAGGATGCCCTCACGGCTCTAACTGACAGAGGTTCTTCCACCTGGTACCCGTCCTTCAACGAAGGGCCGGTAGTCTGAACCGCTTTTGACGACGGCGTGTACGACACGCGCCATCTTGGCGGTAATAGCGGTCATTGCCTTGCGGCGCAGATCAGGATTGTCACGATCTCTCGCGATGTAGCGTTCGAATTTATGTCGGAAGCCGTTCTCACGCTGGCGGATGGCAACTTGCCCAGCAATCCACAGGGTTCGTCGCAGCCGCGCGTTGCCGAATTTGGAAAGTCGGGTCTGGCCGCGATACTGGCCCGATTGCTGTGTCGACAGGTCCAGCCCGCAGAATTTGAGAAACTGACGGTGATGATGAAAGCGGCGCAGGTCCCCAGCCTCCGCAATTATCGTTAGCGCGTTGATCGGACCGATCCCAGGAATCTGCCGCAGGATCTGATAATCACGGCTGTTTCGCAGCAAATCATCGGCCTGTGCTTCGATCTCGTTGCGTTGGCGGATCAGGCTGCGGGCTTCGGCGACAACCATCCGAAACATGCGAATTGCAGGCGCATCCAGCGGCAATGGCAAGCCAATCGAGGTGCGGGCAGTCTCATAAATATCCATTAAAATCTGTGACTTGCTCACTTTCCTGCCGACAACATCCCATGCCGCTTCGACGAACTTCTCCTTCGTCAGTGTCGTGATGCTCGATGGTGTGGGGAAGGCGTCGAGGAACGCGAAGAACCAGTCGCTCCGACTGTTACCCCGGAAACGCTCGATCTCTGGAAAATACAGCGGCAGGTAATGCGTCAGGATGCGATGTTGGATCTCGGTCTTGGCGTTAGCAATGGCTTCGTGTGTCTTCGACAATTCTTGAACGTCGTTGATGCCAGCACGCAAGGGATCATGGTAGACCTGAGTCGAGTGGATCCTCAACATGTGCAGGATCACCTGGGCATCCTTGGGATCGTTTTTGTCCCAACTGTTGTGCAAGGCTTCTCGCGTGCGGGCAAGCGCTAGCGACGACACTAACCGCGTTTCGAAGCCGGCTTCCACCAACCGCCAGGCAATCGGACGATGATAGTTACCCGTTGCCTCAAAGGCGCAGACCACCGGTCGGTCATATGATTGCAAAATCGCGATCAGATGGTCATGTTCTGCACGCGTATTGAGAACAGACAACCGACGGCGGCGTTTATGGCCGGGTGCTTCGATCAACACTTCATTGCGAACCTTGGCGATGTCGATGGCTACCAACACGGCATCGGCAGGTATAGAATTCTGACTGGTCATGGTCGGTCTCTCCGGAATGAGTTGTGAACACTCACATTCTAGAGCTACTTCGACTGGCCATGGCCACCTCAAACGGTGCGCGCTTGCAGCAAAAAAGCTGCGCGCACCGTTTGAGGTGGCTCCAACTCTTCCTTCCGTAGGTGCTACGGCACGGAGTTCACGTCCACGGCCATCCTGGCTTGGGCGCAGGATCATGGCGTCGATTGGCACTACATCGCGCCCGGCAAGCCGACCCAGAACGGGTTTGTGGAATCCTTCAACGGCCGCATGCGCGACGAACTGCTCAACGAGAGCCTGTTTTTCAGTCTGGATCACGCCCGCCAGAAGGTCGCTGCCTGGGCGCTGGACTACAATACCCGCCGACCGCACTCGTCGATCGGCTACCTCACCCCGGAGGCCTTTGCCGCCAGTCTGACCGCAACAGGCCGATCCGCTGCGCAGTATGAAAGCTGCGCGGCTCGGCCTGTTGCTCACCCCACGCTGCGAGGCGTAACTAACCCAAGGACTCTGGTCGCCGCTGGATGAAAACTCAGAGGCACGTCAGCTCGTCCTGGGTTCGTATCATCGCATCGAGAGAGGCGGTGATCATCGGCGTACTCGGACAACGTGTCGCCTTTACCTCGATTGCGGAGCGAGAGCGACCGCGTAGGCCCGCTAACACCGCTAGCATGGTCAGCAGGACAGCAGCATAGACGAACAGCCCACCAGGCCCGACACGATCCATCACCACGCCCCCGACAAGTGGTCCGGCCGCCGTTCCGATCCCGTTGAGCAGCAGAAGCCCTCGCGCGGTGCCGAGCAGCCGCCCTGGAGGAAGGTCGTCGTTCGCGGCGGCGAGACACAGCGAGTAGATCGGGATGCCAAAACCGCCGAAGAGCGCTCCCGCCGCAAGAAGGACGGGCAAAGGGGCGTCTGCCGCCACCGACACGCCGATGGCTGCCACGGCGGATGCCAGCGCCGCTCCTGCGATGACCAGGTTCCTGGACACCCGGTCGGAGAGCCAACCGAGCGGCCATTGCAACACAAGCGTTCCTCCGAGAACCGCGGCCATGAAGGCGGAGATGCCGGCGACGTCGAGACCAATCCTTTGCGCGAAATTAGGCCCCATGCCCCAGAAGCCGCCTATGGCCAGCCCGGCCAAGAAGACGCCGATCGACGCCAAGGGCGAAACAGAAAAGAGATCCCTGAATGCAACCGACTCGTGCCGTACGTCGGCCGGCGAATGACTGGGGAGTAGAGTGATCGGAACCACTGCGGCAGATATCAGCAGCGAGACGATGAGGAAAAGTGTAACATCGGCGGGTGGAGCGATGTTGAGGAGCGCCTGTCCGGTCGCCCAAGAACCCATGGAGACAACGCCGAAAATCGACAAAAGCTGACCGCGTGTGGATTGAACCGCGTGGGCATTGAGCCAGCTTTCCGTTGCGAGGATCATTCCCGCATATGCGAAGCCGGTCACGAGCCGAAGCGGCATCCAAGCTACCGGATTTACGAACGCTACATGGAGAAGGGCGGTCATCGATGCGATCGCCGCAAAGCCGGCGAAGGTCCGTACGTGCCCCACCGACACAATGATGCGAGGCAAAACCAGCGCGCCAATCGTGAAGCCTGCGAAGTAGAACGACATCATCGCGCTGATCGCGGCGGCCGAGAAGCCCTCCTGACCAGCTCTGACGATCAAGAGCGTGCCCAGCAGCCCGTTGCCGAGCAGCAAGATGGCGACGCTCAACAGCAAGGCGGCTACTGGCGCGAGGACGAGACCACGCGTGCAAGCAGCCTTCACGTTGTCCAATGCCTGGCTCATTTCAGAGCCTGTCGCGGAACTCGATACTCCGCAGCGCTGATGAATTGATCAAACGCCTCGCACCAGATGACAACTGCGCTGTAATCGTCAACGTCGACGCCTCTTGGCACCGCCACGATGAACCCAGCGAAGGTCTTCACATCTCCCAGCAGAACTGAAGAGCCTTTGGCTTCAAGGAAGTCCTGTTTGGTGTCTACAAACCGGGGCGCGAGGTAGACTTTGTAATCCGGACCAGGAGACAGACGCCCAAGGTGCACGATCCGATCGGGCGCGACACGAACCTCTCCGTCACCCCAGTGCAGTAGATCACTGCCCTTAAGATCGCGTGCAAACCGCCCCACGTAGACCGCTTTCGAAGCAGAACTCTGGAGCGCGGCTTCAGTGGGCGCAGGCGGCGCAGTCAGGATCGGCAGCAGATAGATCCCACCGGCGAAGCCTATGGACATGACGAGGATGTGAGTCCCGGTGAGGATCAGCCAACGCGGCATAGCGTCACGCCCGCTCCAGTTCCGCCACAAGACGATCTGCTTCTAGATGGAAGTCAGAGAAGACAATGTAGCCATCGGCATCGATCACCACAAACCAAGGCGTTCCCCGGGTATGATAATCCCCCATGAGCGTTGGGAACGGTGCACCTGGTGGTGGCTCGTCGTGACCAAAGGCGACAGGTAAGCCGTACTGGAGCTGATTGACGCGCAGTTTTTCGAATGTGTTCTCTTGCGCGCCTTCGAAAACCGTTTGGACGACCGCAAACCCGACGCCTCTGGATTCCAACGCCCCATGCAATCTTTGAAGCGTGGGAAAGCCATGCAAATGGCAACCACGGCACCAGTGCTGGAACGCGAACAGAATCTTCGGTCCGCTACCGATGTCTGAGAGCTTGAGGGGCACGTCAAGGCGGTGTCCGTCTCCGCCGATCCAATGTTGCACACGAAGCTCGGGCGCTTGTGCTCCGGTAGCGCTCATCCGCTTTCTCCAACCTCAATGCAGAAGCCCGATGTCTGGCCGAGCATTGCGGCGGCAGGCGAACTGCTGTCCTGATCTGCGCTCTTTGGCTTGAGGTCTCTTGATCGATTCGATCGAGTTTTCGTCCGATCCTTGCCTCAGGAAACCAAGATTTCCGCAGCAGCAACTATGAATTGTTACGATCCACAATACCAATAGCTGCTCGGTATAGTTTCCATACCACGTACCCCGTTGGTGGGGCGGTTCTCCCTCAGCGCTCTTGACGGCCACTTCTCGAGCTGTGCGCCACAGGGAGCGCGCGCTTGTGCGCCGTCGCGCGGTATGCGCTTGCGATCGTCCCCGCAACTGACTCATTCACGGCTTTACCTTCGAGGAAATCGTCGATTTGGTCGTAGGTCACGCCATAGACATCCTCGTCCGGTCGCAACGGCGCGCCATCATCCAAGTCTGCGGTAGGAACCTTGCCGATCAGCTTTGCCGGTGCGCCTAAGTACGATGCTATCGCGCGCACGCGCCGTTTGTTCAGGCCCGCTAGCGGCAAGAGGTCGGCTGCTCCATCGCCGAACTTAGTGAAGAATCCCATCACCGCCTCCGCAGCATGGTCCGTCCCGATGACCAAACCCCGCAAGCTGCCTGCAAGTGCGAATTGCGCCACCATGCGCTGACGCGCCTTGATGTTCCCGAGAACGAGATCGCGTTCGCTCGAATCTGCGGGGGCGAGACCAGCATTCAACACCTCTTGCCAGATATTGTCCGTCGCCGGTTTCACATCGATCGTGACTGTTCGGTCGGGCTTGATCGCTTGCAGGGCAAGTTGCGCGTCGGCTTCGTCGGCCTGCGTGCCGTATGGCAATCGGACTGCCACGAATGCACTGTCGTAACCGCGCTCGCGCAGTGTCCTCACAGCCGACTGCGCAAGCAGACCTGCAGTGAGAGAGTCGATACCTCCACTGATGCCCAGGATGAATGCGCGAAGACCCGATCTCTCCAGGTAGTCGCTAAGAAACCTGGTCCGGCCTACCGTCTCACGTCGCGCGTCGAATGAAACGGAGACGTTGAGCGCACCGATGATCTCGGTCTGGATGGTCATCTCGATCTTTCATTGTCGCGCAGCGCGCATCCACGCTCGCAGCGAAGCGTGTGCGCGAGGGAGCATACCCTGGCAGTTTGCCGAGGGGAACGCAGTTGCGACTCTTGCAAAAAGCTATCGAAACTATAGCGAACAGGCATTGGTCAAACTTGGCGATATGCCGCTATAGTATCTATGCAATCGTCGCAGCTCATAGCGGGCGAAACTATTGTTGTATCGTAGAACACGCCGGTGATCCAAGATTCAGCCTATCGGAAAGCTCGACCTTTGCTTGCGCGAAGTTGTTGTACCTAATAGTCTGTAATGAACCCGGCTCCGGTCTGTCGTGACAAGCAAGGGGGTTCGACATGGTCACCAGAGGTTTTACCGGCCGCGGTTCAGGCGGCGACCACTCGAACCGAATCCCGCCTGGTCAGCACCTCGTTGAAAATTTTCCGGTTCTGACAGCGGGACCGACGCCGCGCATTGAGACATCCGACTGGAAGTTCACGGTCAAGATCGGCCCGAGACCCATTAAGGTCTGGAATTGGGGCGAGTTCAACGCCCTGCCTAAAACGAAGGTGACCAAAGACATTCACTGTGTGACGTCCTGGTCCAAGCTCGATACTGCATGGGAGGGCGTGCTCATCGAGGACATCCTTGCGGCAGCAGGGATTGAGCGGCCAACCGACTTCGTCTTGGCGCATTGCTACGACGGGTATTCGACGAATGTTCCTTTGGCCGACATGTTGTCGGGGAAGGCGATGATCGCTCTGAACTACGAGGGCCAGCCACTTCCACGCGATCATGGAGGACCGGCGCGCCTCCTCGTTCCTCACCTATACTTCTGGAAGTCCGCAAAATGGGTGAACGCGCTGCAATTCACAACGCGTGATGAAGCCGGCTTCTGGGAGCTGCGTGGATACCACATCTACGGCGATCCTTGGCGCGAGCAGAGATACACCCATGACTGAGATCGGCGCGCAACCCGCGTTTTGGCAGTCCTGCTTCATCGAAGAAATCGTCCAACAGACTCCGAGTATCAAGAGCTTCTTCCTGCGGTTGGGGAACCCGTTCGCTCATGTCGCGGGCCAGCACGTCGATGTCCGTCTGACCGCGCCCGACGGCTACACCGCGATGCGAAGCTATTCGATCGCCTCGTCGCCCACTTCATCTCCGATCCTTGAACTTGCCATCGAGCGCCTTCACGATGGCGAGGTCTCACCGTTCTTCCATGATATCGCAGCAACCGGCGACGAGATCGAACTCCGTGGGCCGCTCGGTGGCCATTTCCTATGGCCGGAGCCTGCCGACGAGCCAGTCCTACTGATTGGGGCGGGCTCCGGCGTGGTGCCGCTGATGTCGATGATCCGCCAGCGCCGATCCCTAGCGCAGACGGTCCCAGTTGCATTGCTCCTGTCGGCGCGGACCGCCCAAGACGTGCTGTTCTCCAGGGAACTGCACTCAATTGAAACGGACGATCCAGCATTCAGCTTGGCGCTGGCGATCACCCGCGAGGCGCCCTTGCGCGCGTCGGACTTTGATCGGCGCATCGACGGCTTGATGGTCAAGGAGACAATCTCCCGTCTCGGCCGAAACCCTTCGCAGGTGTTCGTCTGCGGCTCCAACGGCTTCGTCAACATCGCAACGGACGGTGCGCTCTCGGCAGGCCTCGACCCCTCAATCATCAAGACTGAGCGCTATGGTGGTTAAACGCAGCGAACCGCCCACGCTCATCCTTCTTTTTCCGATTCCCAGGAGATCAGTATGAGTCGCTTTGCTGAACCTGTTTTCGTCGCGGCTGGGCTGCGGACACCCTTCGGTCGAGGTAGCGGGGCGTTGGCGAACTACGACGCGGTCTCGTTATCCGTGCCCGTGGTTCATGCGATGGCGAATTTAGCCGAGCCCGATCTGGCTGTTTGGGGAACCGTCATACCCAACCTGGGATGGAGCAACATCGCTCGGGAAGTTTGGCTGGACGCCAAGCTCAACCCCAGCATCCCCGCGTTCTCCGTTGTCCTAGCGTGCTCGACCAGCATGACTGCAACCTTCGCTGCGGCAGGACTACTTGGTGGCGGGACAGACCTGACAATGGTCGGCGGCGCAGAGGTCATGAGCAGGCCGTCGCTCGCCTTAACCGCTGAAGCATCCAAGCGATTGACCGATCTGTTCGGGCAGGATCCGGCCGCGGCACTTTCGGCGCTGCAATCGCTGACGCCGCGCGACTTCGTGCTCCCAACCAAGGGGTGGGCCAACCGTATCACCGGTCGGACGATGGGCGATCACATGGAAGAGACCGCCAAAGCTTGGCGTGTCTCGCGCGAAGCTCAGGACGACTGGGCTCTGAAGAGCCACCAGCGAGCCGTCGCCGGTTGGGACAACGGCTTCTTCGACGACCTTGTCATCTCTCTGCCGGAGTTGGCGCGCGACGCGAACCCGCGAGCAGATACGTCTGCCGAGCGCCTCGCCGCCCTAAAGCCAGCCTTTGATCGGGAGAGCGGACAGGGCAGCCTGACGGCCGGCAACAGTTCCCCCATCACCGATGGAGCGGCCGGCTGCTGGGTTGCCAACGACGCGGGTCTGAGGAGACTCCCTGCCGGTACGCCTTTCGCGCGGCTCGTCGACTACGAAGTGTCGGCAGTCGACCTCCATTCGGAAGGGCTCCTGATGGCGCCTTCCTACGGGATACCGCGCTTGCTCGCGCGGCATCGCCTCGGCTTCTCCGACATCGCTCTGTGGGAGATCCACGAAGCGTTCGCTGCCCAGGTGTTGGCCAATGTCGCGGCCATCGCCGATCCGGATTGGGTACGCGAAAAGGCCGGCGTCGAGGCCGCCATGGGCGAGTTCGATTGGAATCGAGTCAACCCCAATGGCGGTTCGGTAGCCATCGGACATCCCTTCGGGGCGACCGGCGCGCGCGATCTTAGCCAAGCGGTGAAGGAACTGTGGGCCCTGCCGGTTGGGTCGCGAGGGATCGTCAGCATCTGCGCTGACGGCGGCCAGGGCACCGTTGCTCTTCTTGAACGCGTTTGACCGGAGGATATTGATGAAGGCAATCCGCTTCCACGAATTCGGTGCTCCCGGCGTACTCCGCTACGAGGATGCTCCAAAGCCCGCCGTCAGGCCAGGCGAGGTTCTCGTCCGAGTGCATGCGGCTGGCCTCAATCCTCCAGATTGGTATCTCAGAGAAGGGTACAAGGCGCTGCCCCCCGAGTGGAGACCGTCGATCGAGTTGCCGGCCATACCCGGCTCGGACGTGTCTGGGATCGTTGAGGCTGTCGCCTCAGATGTCACAGCGTTTTCGCCGGGTGACGAAGTTTTTGGAATGATCCGATTCCCAAGTTTTGGCGAAAGCCTGGGATATGCAGAGTACGTTTCGGCACCGGCATCAGATCTGGCGCTAAAACCTCGCGGCCTCGACCATGTTCATGCCGCTGCAGCGCCGATGTCGGGACTGACCGCGTGGCAGTACCTGATAGAGCTGGGTCATAGCGAACCCAATCCCCTGCAGCCCGGGAGGCACGACCCGGTCCCGTTGGAAGGCAAAAGCGTCATGATCAATGGCGCCGGCGGCGGTGTCGGTCACCTCGCACTGCAGTTAGCAAAACACAAGGGCGCGCGCGTGATAGCTGTCGCGTCAAGCCGACACGAGACATTTCTGCGCGATCTCGGCGCCGACGAATTCATCGACTACACGAAAATCAAGGCGGAAGACTCGGTGCGCGAGGTGGACCTCGTCGTCGATGCAGTAGGTGGCCCGACAGCCAGTCGCTTCTTGCGTTCGATACGTCGCGGCGGCGCGCTTTTTCCAATCTTTCCGCTTGGCTTCGAGGGACACGATGAAGCCGCTAACCTTGGCGTTACGGTCTCTGCAACACAGGTCCGATCCAACGGAGCCCAACTCGCCGAGTTAGGCCGATTGCTGGACAGCGGGACCGTTCGCGTCGCGGTCGATAGCACGTACCCCCTCTCGGAAGCGGCTGCCGCCCACGAGCGTGCTGAGGCGGGTCATATTCAAGGCAAGATTGTCCTCATCGTCGAAGGTGGCGATGCTGCAGTGACGCGTGAGGCTGGGACATCGGCGCGGCAGTGGCCGCCTCGCGTGCAAGGACATTGACGTGCTGAGCCTGAGCGCCAGTGCGGCCGACGTGGGGGCGGTTCAGCGAGCGAAGGCGCTTGCTGAACTCATGGTTCTCGACACACCGGACGAGCAGTCCTTCGACGATCTCGTGTTCGTTGCGGCCAAGGCCTGTGGCGTTCCTATCGCTCTGATTACGCTTCTCGACACAGACCGACAATGGTTCAAGGCCAAGTACGGGCTCGACGTGTGCGAGACGGATATCGAACATTCGGTCTGTCGGATCGACATCGATAAAGGCGACCTCCTAGAGATCGTCGATTTGACAGCCGATGCGCGAACGAAACGCAATCCACTTGTCACCGGCGAAAAGCACTTCAGGGCATATGCTGGCGCGCCGCTTGTCCTTCGATCCGGGGCGGTAGTCGGTCGGCTGTGTGTTATCGATACAGCTCCGCGGCCGGCAGGGCTGAGCGAGATGGAAAGGGCGATGCTCCAGGCGCTTGCCCGTCTCGCCAGCGAGAATCTCGAACTGCGTCGAATCGCCAAGGCTAGCGAGCGCCTAACTGAACTCCAGACCGCTCTTGTTGAGATCGGTGAGGTAATCCGCAGCAGTAGCGGCACAGAGGAGATGACGTCTGGCACCTCTGCCATCGTTGGTCGGACCCTCGCCACGGACCGAGCCGGGTTTGGAACCGTCGACCATGACGTTGAGACGATCAACGTTGAAACACACTGGACCGCACCGGGTGTGATGAGCATCGCCGGTCGACACCGGCTTGACGAGTTTGGGAGTTTGCACAAGCCACTTGTCGATGGCGACCCTCTGATAGTTAGGGACGCCCTGTCTGACGAGCGCGCGCTGCACAATCTCGATGGCGCGTTGCGTATTGGTATTCGCGCAGTGATCGACATGCCAGTGCGCGATCAGGGCAAGACAATTGCCGTTTTCTTTGTGCATTGCGGCACCCCCCGGCTATGGCCTGCCGAAGAGATTGCATTCTTGCGGAGCGCTGCAGACCGACTTGAAGCAGGGGTCGCTCGGCATCGTGCCGAGCAGCGCCAGCACATCGTAAATGGTGAAATCGCGCATCGCCTGAAGAATACGCTCACCATGGTTCAGGCTATCGCGAGCCAAACCTTGCGAACCGTCACCGACCGCGATGCTGTTTATGCCTTCGAGCGCCGGCTGATGGCGTTGAGCGCAGCACACGACGCCCTGCTCCAGACAAGCTGGACACAGGCTGATCTCCAAGCTGTTGCGGCGACCGTCATAGACGCGATCGGATTTTCGGATCGGGTTAGAATGACCGGATTGCCCGTGGCGCTAGGGCCAAGAGCGGCGCTGTCCTTTTCCCTCATCGTGCACGAACTTCTGACGAACGCCTGCAAATACGGCGCTCTGACGAATGACTATGGGAAGGTGTCGCTGTCTTGGGGCGTCAAAGACAGCCAGGACGGCGATCTGCTGAAGATCGAGTGGCGAGAGAGGGGCGGACCTCCCGTTGTGCCGCCGACGCGTAAAGGCTTCGGCTCAAAGCTAATCAGCATTGGTTTGGTCGGTACTGGTGGCGTCGATCTTCGCTTCGATCCAGAAGGCCTCGCGGCGGACCTGCATGCCTCTATGCGCCAGTTGGTCCAGGCTTGATGGAGTACGTGTGTGGAATGAACAAACCAGTCGTGCTTGTCGTGGAAGATGAGCCACTTCTCCGTCTCTTTGCATCGGACATGATTGAAGAAGCCGGCTTCGAAGTGCTGGAAGCATCAGATGCCTCTGCTGCGCTCGTGGCTTTGGAAGAACGGCGCGACATCCGGGTCGTCTTCACCGACGTGGACATGCCGGGCGGCATCGACGGCATCATGCTAGCCATCCGTATTCGAAACAAATGGCCGACCATTCAGATCATAATCACGTCCGGAATGCGGGTTTCACTAATTCACGGACACCTTTTTCAGTAATATG